>NZ_CAXTKA010000004.1:0-260746 GCF_964244875.1 uncultured Devosia sp. | reverse complement strand
CCCGGCCGGAGCCTGTCTTCGGGCGCGAAGCGACCCGGAGGCCGGGGTGACACCGAGTATGGGGTGGGATTGTGCCAAGCAAAGCGGGAGAGCCGATAGATCGGGGCCAAACGAGACCCCCACCCTTGCCATTCGAGCATAGCTCTCATGGCCTTCATCGCTCAAATCGCTCCACAGGAGCGATTTGCCCTGCGCGACGCTCTGCAGTCCCCCTGGCAGGGGAGGAGGTCGCCACTCGTGGGGCGAGATTGAAATCAATTTATCCGGTCGTGGAGCTCGATCCGGTTTAACCCACCGGCAGACTCCTCCCCCTGCCAGGGGGAGGTTGGGTGGGGGTAAGGGAGGCACGATGTCGGAGCTCGCCCCTACGCCTCCACCGCCACATCGAGCGCCAGTTCGACCATGTCGGTCAGCGAGCTCTGGCGGTCCTCGGCGCTGATTTCGTCGTGGGTGATCAGGCAATCGGTCATGGTGCAGATGGCCAGCGCGCGCACGCCGAAGCGGGCGGCGAGGGTGTAGAGGACGGCAGCTTCCATTTCGACGCCGAGGACGCCGTGCCCGGGCAGGGTGTCGTAGCCGGCAAAGCCGTTGGCGTGGTAGAAAATGTCGGAGGACAGCATGTTGCCGGCGTGCCAGCGCAATCTTCTGGCCTCGGCCAGGCCGGCGGCGGCGCGGAGCAGGCCGAAATCGGCAATGGGGGCAAAATTGTAGGGGCCGAACCGGCCCTTGACGATCGCGGAGTCGGTGGCGGCGCCCTGGGCCAGGATCAGGTCGCGCACCTTGACCTTGGCGTTGAGCCCGCCGCAGGTGCCGACGCGGATCAGGGATTGCACGCCGTAAACATTGATCAGTTCGTGCACATAGATGGCCAGCGACGGCTGTCCCATGCCGCTGGCCTGCACCGAGACGGGCTTGCCTTTCCAGGTGCCGGTAAATCCCAGGCAGTTGCGCACCCCATTGACCTGGCGCGGCGTCTCAAAGAAGGTTTCGGCGATCCAGCTGGCGCGCAGCGGATCGCCCGGCAGGAGGACGGCGGGGGCGTAGTCGCCGGGCTTGGCATGGTTATGGGGGGTCATGGCGGTCCTTGGGTGTGGCCGAACCATAGTCGCGGAGCCGGCGGAACGGCAAGGCGGTCTTGACCTTGTCACGGGAGAAGTCCATTTAGCAAAACGGCACCGAGGAGCCCGATCATGGTCGCGAAAATCTTCATCGATGGCGAAGCCGGAACGACGGGGCTGCAGATCCGCGAGCGGCTGGCGGGGCGGCGCGACCTGGACATTCTGTCAATACCGGCCGAGCGGCGCAAGGATATCGGGGCGCGGGCCGAACTGCTGAACGTGGCGGACGTGGCGATCCTGTGCCTGCCCGACGAGGCGGCGCGCGAAAGCGTATCGCTGATCACCAATTCGACCACGCGGGTGATCGATGCCTCGAGTGCCTATCGGGTCGATCCAGATTGGGCCTATGGTTTTGCCGAAATGGACAAGGCGCAGGCCGGACTGATTGCCGGGGCGATGCGCGTTTCCAATCCGGGGTGTTATCCGCAGGGGCCGATCGCGACGCTGCGGCCGCTGATCGCGGCAGGGCTCTTGCCGGCTGACTTTGCGATCAGCGTCAATGCCATTTCCGGCTATAGCGGGGGCGGCAAGGCGATGATCGCCGACTATGAGGCGGCAGGCGCGGATGCCAGCGCCTTCATGCCCTATGGGCTGACCTTCAATCACAAGCATGTGCCTGAAATGACAACCTATACTAGGCTGGCCCATGCGCCCCTGTTCGTGCCCGCGGTTGGGGATTATGCGCAGGGCATGGTCACCTTCGTGCCATTGCAATTGGGCGCGCTGGCCAGGGTGCCGACCGGGGCGGAAATCCATGCCGCCATTGCCGATCATTTCGCCGCCATCAAGGACAGCTTCGTGACCGTGGCGCCCTATGAGGCGCTGGCCAGGACGCCCGAGCTCGATCCCGAAAGCTACAACAATACCAACCAGATGAAGCTGCATGTCTTTGCCAATGACGCCAGGGCCCAGGCCGTGCTGGTGGCGGTCTATGACAATCTGGGCAAGGGCGCCTCGGGCGCGGCGGTGCAGAACATGAACCTGATGCTGGGGATGGATGCGGCGCTGGGGCTAGGTCTTGCTGCCTAACTTCTATCCTTCCTTCTCCCCTTGCGGGAGAAGGTGCCCGAAGGGCGGATGAGGGGTCTAATCTCTCTGGTGACACAGTTTGCGAAGCAACCCCTCACCCTGATTTTCCGCTGAACGCGGAAACTCGGTCCCTCTCCCGCAAGGGGAGAGGGGTGACGACTGAGAGTGCGGTAGCCTCAACCGAACGGATTTAGCCGATCGCGGCTTGACCGAAACCCTGGCTTTGCGCCATGACACGGCCAACCGAGGAAGGCTTTCCAATGGACAAGTTCACCACATTGACCGGGGTCGCGGCGCCGCTGCCGATCATCAATATCGATACCGACATGATCATCCCCAAGCAGTACCTGAAAACCATCAAGCGGACGGGGCTGGGGACGGCGCTGTTTTCGGAGATGCGCTATAATGAGGACGGGTCGGAAAATCCCGATTTCGTGCTCAACAAAGCCGCTTATCGTGGCGCCAGGATCATCGTGGCGGGGGATAATTTCGGCTGTGGCTCGAGCCGCGAGCATGCGCCCTGGGCGCTGCTGGATTTCGGCATTCGCTGCGTGATCTCGACCAGTTTCGCCGATATCTTTTACAACAATTGCTTCAAGAACGGCATCCTGCCGCTGGTGGTCAGCCCGGAGCAGCTCAAGCTGCTGCTGGACGATGCCGAGCGGGGCGCCAATGCAACGCTGACGGTGGATCTGGAAGCCCAGACCATTCGCGGCCCCGATGGCGGCGAGCTGCATTTCGATATCGATCCCAGCCGCAAGCAAATCCTGCTGGAAGGGCTCGACGATATTGCCGGCACGCTGAAGTCCGATCCGGCGATCAGCGGGTTCGAAACAAGGATGGCCGCCGACCGGCCCTGGCTGTAAGGGGGTCGGCGCATGGTGCAGCGCGTTTCCACCGGCTCGCCGTTCGAGGCGACGTTCGGCTATTCCCGCGCCGTGCGGCACGGGGACACCGTCTATGTGTCGGGCACGACGGGCTATGATTATGCCAGCATGACCATGCCCGACGATGTCGGCGCGCAGGCGGCCAATGCCCTTGCCACCATCGACAAGGCGCTGCGCGAAGCGGGATGCTCGATCGAGGATACCGTGCGCGTGGTGTATTACGTTGGTGATCGCGGGGACATCGATGCGGTGGTCAAGGCGGTGGGGCCGGTGTTCAAGGACATCCGTCCGGCGGCTTCCATGCTGATCGTGCAGATGATCGAAGCGGGCATGAAAATCGAAATCGAAGTGACGGCGCGCATCGGCGCGGCCACAAGCGTTTGATGTCCCGGGCATCGCGCCCCAACCCAAGGCCCCAACATGACGCACAACCTGTTTCTGCTGCCCGGCGACGGCATCGGCACCGAAATCATGGCAGAGGTGGAAAAGCTCATCGGCTGGACCAATGACCAGGGGCTGACCGATTTTGCCACCGATCGCGGGCTGGCCGGGGGCGCGGCCTATGACCAGCACGGGGTGGCCATTACCGATGCGGATACCGCCAAGGCGCTGGCGGCGGATGCGGTGATCTTCGGGGCCGTGGGCGGGCCGAAATGGGATGGCGTGCCCTATGAGCACCGGCCCGAAGCGGCATTGCTGCGGCTACGCCAGGACATGGCGGTGTTCGCCAACCTGCGGCCGGCAATCTGCTATCCGGCTTTGGCCGATGCGTCCTCGCTCAAGCGCGAGCTGGTCGAGGGGCTCGATATCCTGATCGTGCGCGAATTGACGGGCGGGGTGTATTTCGGCGAACCCAAGACCATTACCGAGCTGGGCGATGGGCAAAAACAGGCGATCGATACGCAGGTGTACCAGAGCTACGAGATCGACCGCATCGCGCGGGTGGCGTTCGATCTGGCGCGGACGCGCAACAACAAGGTGCATTCGGCCGACAAGAAGAACGTGATGAAATCGGGCGTGTTGTGGGACGAGGTGGTCCGGGGCGTGGGCAAGGATTATCCCGACGTGGCGCTGGAGCACATCCTGGCCGACAATGCAGCCATGCAACTGGTGCGCAATCCCAAGCAGTTCGACGTCATGGTCACCGACAACCTGTTCGGCGATATCCTGAGCGATGTGGCGGCGATGCTGACGGGGTCGCTGGGCATGCTGCCGTCGGCCTCGCTGGGCGCGCCCGATCCGCTGACCGGCAAACGCAAGGCATTCTACGAGCCGGTGCATGGCTCGGCGCCCGATATCGCGGGCAAGGGGATTGCCAATCCGATCGCCATGATCGCCAGCTTTGCCATGGCGTTGCGCTATTCGTTCAACATGATCGCCTTGGCCGACCGGATCGAGGCCGCGATCGCGGCGGTGCTGGACGATGGCCTGCGGACCGGGGACATCGCGCAGGACAACCGCAAGACCGTCGGCACCGAGGAAATGGGCGCGGCAGTGCTGGCGAAGTTGCGGGCGTAAAATGCTTCGGTCGACGCCTCCCCCTTCAGGGGGAGGAGCCGCGCGGTGGTGCTGGCAAGATGGTACCATGAGTTGTGTGTGCATTGGCCTCCTCAAACAGCGGCAACCCAACGGCATGGCCGTCGCTCCTGGCAGCGGCGGGAACCATCGGGGTGGCTCGCGATTGTGCAGGATCGACAATCAGGAGCGTCATCGATGGCCAAGATCTTAACGTCGCGCGAGGATATCAGGGCGTGGGCAGCGGCGCGGGGCGGCAATCCCATGCTGATGGATACGCCGGACGGCACGGGCAGCCGGACGTTGCTGAACCTGACCTTTGGCCAGCATGCGCTCAATTCGGACGGCAACGAGGGGCCCGATCGGCTGAACGGCTACCAATTGGTGAGCTGGGACGACTGGTTCGACGCGCTGGACCATAGCGGACTATCGGTGCGCGTGTCGGACGATCCCTCGGGCGGCAACGAAGCCGAGTTCGAATTCGTGGATCGCGAATAGGGTTGGCGGAAGCCGGTCGCTGCGACCGGCTTCCCGCGTCAGTCCGCCGCTCGGGCGCGGAACCCGGAGCCTATTGCTTGGCTTCGAGCGCGTTCAGGCCACCTTCATACAACTTCATCGTTTGTTCGATATCGTTGATATGCATGGAAAAGCCGGTATCGACGGCTTCGGCCTGGCGCCGCAACAGATCGCGGCGCGACAGCAGTTCGAAGCGCTCGCTTTCCAGTTCCTTGATCGCCAGATCGATCCGATCGCGATGCGTGGCGAAACGCTGCACCATCGGGGCGCCCTGCTTGGACGCTTCGAGGATCACATGTTCCATCTGCTCGATTTCAGGCTGAACAATTTTCAGAGACGTCTTGGATCGCATTGTCATGTTGAGTTACTCGCACGGCGTTATTGATATTATTTGTTCTTGTCCTGCGCGCCCTCGGCGAAGATTTGAACATTGATGTGGATAAGATTCCAAATACGCGGAAAGCCCAAGCTTTACCGGTTGTTTATCTTAACGCGAAAGGTAAACGGCAGTGCGGGGATTAGAGTTCCGCAGGCGTTAACAGTTATGGCACGCGTTAACCAGAGTCTAACGCGGGGTTCGCGCCACAGCGCAGAGTCTTCGCCGGGACCGCGCCAAGTGCATCGATGATTCTGCTTTAATCGTCAGAGGCTTCGATGGCATCCATGTCATCGTCGGAAAAGCCGAAGTGGTGGCCGATTTCGTGGACCAGCACATGGGTGACGATTTCACCCAGGGTATTGTCATCGTTCTCGGCCCAGTAGTCGAGAATGGCGCGGCGGTAGAGCAAGACAGTATTGGGCAATTGGCCGGTCTGGGGGACGGCGCCGTCCTCGGTCAGGCCAATGCCCTGGAACAGGCCCATCAGCTCGAAGGGGCTGTCCATGCCGAAACCGTCCAGTACATCGTCCTCGGCCCATTCGGCGACCGAGCAGGTGACATCGGCGGCCAGCGACTTGAACGGCTCGGGCAGGCCGGCCAGCGCTTCGATGGCCAGGGCCTCGAAGTCGTCGAGGGAGGGCGCCAGGCGCTCTCCCCAGGGATTGGGGGCTATTGCCAATCGCGAATATCGACGAAGTGGCCGGTGACGGCGGCGGCAACGGCCATGGTCGGCGATACCAGGTGGGTGCGGCCCTTGAAGCCCTGGCGGCCCTCGAAATTGCGGTTGGAGGTGGAAGCGCAGCGCTCCTGCGGCTTGAGCTTGTCGGCGTTCATGGCCAGGCACATGGAGCAGCCGGGCTCGCGCCAGTCAAAGCCGGCATCCTTGAAGATGACGTCGAGCCCCTCGGCTTCTGCCTGCTGCTTGACGAGGCCAGAGCCGGGCACGACCATGGCGTTGACGCCGGGATGGACCTTCTTGCCCTTGAGCAGGCCCGCGGCGGCGCGCAGATCCTCGATGCGGCCATTGGTGCAGCTGCCCAGGAACACGCGCTCGATCGTGATGTCGGTGATCCGGGTGCCGGGGACCAGGCCCATATAGTCCAGCGCCCGCCATTTGGAGGCGCGCTTGTTTTCGTCGGCGATATCGTCGGGATTGGGCACGCTGCCGGTTACCGAGATGACGTCCTCGGGACTGGAGCCCCAAGACACGATGGGCGGCAGCTTGGCGGCATCGAGGATGACCACCTTGTCATAGACCGCGCCCTCGTCGGTGTAGAGGGTTTTCCAATAGTCCAGCGCCATGTCCCAGGCCGTGCCGGTAGGCGCGCGGTTGCGGCCCTTGACATAGTCGAAGGTGGTCTGGTCGGGGGCGATCAGGCCGGCGCGGGCCCCGCCCTCGATGGTCATGTTGCAAACCGTCATGCGGCCTTCCATGGACAGCGCCTCGATCGCCTCGCCGGCAAATTCGATGACGTGGCCATTGCCGCCGGCGGTGCCGATCTCCCCGATGATGGCGAGGATGATGTCCTTGGCGGTGACGTGGGGCGGCAGCGTGCCATCGACGCGCACCAGCATGTTCTTGGCTTTTTGCTGGATCAGCGTCTGGGTGGCCAGCACATGCTCGACCTCGGAGGTGCCGATGCCATGGGCCAGGGCGCCAAAAGCGCCGTGCGTCGAGGTATGGGAATCCCCGCACACGATGGTCATGCCGGGAAGGGTAAAGCCCTGTTCGGGGCCCACGATATGCACGATGCCCTGGCGCGGATCGAACGCGTCGTAATATTCGATGCCGAAATCGCGCGTGTTCTCGGCGAGGGCCGCGATCTGGGTCACGCTTTGCGGATCGGGATTGGGCAGGGTGCGATCGGTGGTGGGCACGTTGTGATCGACCACGGCCAGGGTGCGCTCGGGGTGGCGCACCTTGCGCCCGCTCAGGCGCAGGCCCTCGAAAGCCTGGGGGCTGGTCACTTCATGGACCAGGTGGCGATCGATGTAGAGCAGGCTGGTGCCGTCTTCGTTGTTCTGGACCAGATGGTCGTCCCAGATCTTGTCGTAGAGCGTACGGGCCTTGGTCATAGCGAGTTCCACAGGGGCGGAGGGTCTAAGATGGAGCCGTTCTAAGCCGGGGCGCCATGAGGGTCAAGCACGAACCGTACTCATGGGTACGCTTGCCGTTCGCCCTTAACGGCGCAGCAGCCGACGGGCAAAGGTCTGGCGCACGGCGTCGGGCAGTCGGTAGTAGCCCCAGCGCAGCAGCGGGCGCAGCTTTTGCTGGAACAGGACGGCGTGCACGCGCCCCTTGAGGGTCAAAGCC
Organism: uncultured Devosia sp.; assembly: GCF_964244875.1. Classification (NCBI taxonomy): domain Bacteria; kingdom Pseudomonadati; phylum Pseudomonadota; class Alphaproteobacteria; order Hyphomicrobiales; family Devosiaceae; genus Devosia; species uncultured Devosia sp. The sequence continues at coordinate 252,988 of NZ_CAXTKA010000004.1, read as the reverse complement.
AAGACATAGTCGGCAACGGCGATATCGCGATCACACCAGATGGCTTTGTTTTCGCTGGCGGGAGGGAACAGGTCCACCATGGCCCCACCCCGGGTTCGCACGCTGGCAAGCGTCAAATTCATCAGCAGCTTGCCGGGGGAGTATTGTGCCAGGCTTTCCTCGTAGGCGCTGAGATAGGAAAAAAACGTGCCGCGATGCTCAAAGCCAAGCCGGATCGCCGCGGTGGCGCCGTTGAGCCGAAGTTGGAAGACCAGTGCGCCTGGAACATGTTCGGCCAGATCGAGCAGGCAGGCATTGGCGGCAGGGTCCAGAAAGGTCGTCGACATGGCGCCGCGCTGGATCAGCCATTCGCGCTTGAGGTGGAGCCCGCCGGCCAAGGCCTGTCGGGCCGGCAGCCCACCGCTGAGGATGTCAAAGCGGAGTTCGCCATTGCCCTCGAGTTGGCGGCGGCGGGCGCGCAGCTTCTTGCCCAGGCCGCGTGAGCGCTCGCGCACGAAGCTGTCGTGATCGGGGAAGCGCGCAAGATCAACGAAGGGGGCGACGCGGGCATTGCCGGGCTTCAGCCCTCGGGCCGCAACCAGGCGATGCAGGGTGGAGTCGGCACGGATGCCGTCGAGCGCGACGGCATCGACCCGGGCGTCGCGCAGGGATTGCACAATGGCGGCGAAACAGCTTGCGTCGGCCGGCCGGTCCGCAAGGGCATCGGCGTATTGGGCAATGGGATAGCCGGTGACCCGCGCGATGCGGACACCCATCGTGGTCGTGATGCAGAGCGGCAGGACGAGCCCGAGGTCGTCGCCGTCATAGAGCATGACGACGTGCAAGGCCGTGCCGGATCCAACCAGGTAGTTGCGCGCCCAGATCATGGTGTGGGCATGGCTCTGGAACAGGCATTGCGCGGCGGCGCGGCTTTCCAGGGCGCGCCAGGCCGGGCCAGCGGCGTCCAGCGCCGCCATGTCGGCAAGCACAAGCGCGCGCAATGGCCCGGCAGCGCCACGGGTGGCCGGCGCAGGGGCCAGGGCCGCCAGGCTGGCGCCGGTCACGGACGCACCGCCGAGGGCTGGCGCGCCAGGCGCAAGACGCCAAAGATCGTCGGATCGATGCCGATGCGCGCCACGCAATAAAGGCCGATGGCCAATTGCGTGGCGATACGGACCATCATGTTGGCGGCGGCGGCACCGAGCAGGCCGTAGGCCGGAATGATCGCGACCTGGGCGAGCAGCCCGAGTCCGGTGGCGACGCCGGCGATGGCAACATAGGCGCGCTCATGGCCAGTCATCATCATGGTGGTGCGCGACGAGCCCGTGCCGGCATCAAACAGCAGGCCGAAACTGAGCAGCAGCAGGACGCCCCAGCCATCGGCATAGCCAGGGCCGAAGATGGCCAGCACGCGATCCCCGAACAGGGCGAAGACGGCAAAGGCGCCAAGCGAGAAGGCAAAGCCCGACCACGCCGATACGGTGGTGATAGCCTGGGCCTTGCGCCGGTCCCCGGCGCGAAAATAGCCCGACAGCAGCGGCGCTATGACCAGCGTGGCCGCATAGGTGAACAGGGTCATCAGACCGGCGGTGCGCGAGGCATTGAAATAGGTCGCCGCCGCGTCGGGTGGCAGTTGCAGGCCAACGAGCAGCGTATCGGCGTTGAGCGCGACGGCATCGATCACCGCGCCATAAAGGAACCAGCGGCTGAGCTGGCCACGTTGGCGCCAGAAAGCCTGCACGCCGCGCAGAGCCGGGACCAGCTGACGGCCTTGTCGGCGGGCAAGCAGGCTTTGCCCGGCCAGCGCAACCAGCAGGACGCCGGCGGCGAGCAGCAGCGCCTGGGGTCCGGTCAGGGCAATGCCGTACCCGGCCAGCAGCAGGACCGCCAGCGGCAGAGCGGTGCGCCACAGCAGATCGCGCGGCACCAGCGCGGTCCACAGCGAACCCTGCGCCCGCAATGCCGAGGATTGATATTCGGCCAGCGCCAGCGGCAGGATCAGCACGGCACAGGCGTAAAGATGCAGCACGCCATCGGTGATCGGCGTCACGGCTGCACCGATGGCCGCAGTAACGATCAGCAGGATGGCCGTGGCGAGCGAGGCAAGGATGGTGAGGCTGGCGCCGGAGCGGATCGCGGCGGCGGCCCGATCAGGATGGCCTGCCGCAATCTCCTCGGGCCATAAGCGCAGAATGGCGGTCTGCTGGCCCAGCCCGGCAAGGACGGCAAGGACCGTGGCAAGCGACAGGCCGATGGCGAAGGTGCCATATTCAAGCCCGCTCATGGTGCGCGAGAGCACGACATAGGCAATGTAGGTCAGACCGGCCGTGGCCACCTTGATCAGGAGGGACGACAGCGAGCGGGTCATTCCCGTCCGCAGCAGCGATGACAGATCGGCGGGAATGATGAGCATGCGAGCCTCGGGCGCGGCTGTACCCTGCGGCCAGACCGAGGCAACACTGCCAGATGCAGATCAAGAATGTCTTACTGCCGGCATTACAAATCGGTAACCTGCGGGGGCGTCCGATCAATGGCGGAAGTGGCGCATGCCGGTCACCACCATGGCGATGCCGGCGGCGTCGGCGGCGGCGATGACCTTGTCGTCGTTGACCGAGCCGCCCGGCTGGATCACCGCGGTGGCCCCGGCGGCCACCAGGGCCTCAAGAGCGTCGGGGAACGGGAAGAAGGCGTCGGACGCGACGACCGAGCCCTGGGTCAGCGCCCCGGTGATGCCGGCGGCCTCGGCGGCGTCGATGGACTTGCGATGGGCGACGCGGGCGGAATCAACCCGCGACATCTGCCCGGCGCCGATGCCGACGGTGGCCCCGTCCTTGACGTAGATGATGGCGTTGGACTTGACGTGCTTGGCGACCTTGGCCGCGAGGCGCAGATCGGCCATCTGGGCGTCAGTCGGCTGCTTGGTGGTGACGACCTTGAGATCATTGTCGTCGACATTGCGGTTGTCGCGGGTCTGGACCAAAAGGCCGCCCGCGACGGAGCGGACGGTTAGCCCATCGGCCTTGGGATCTGCCAGGCCTCCGGTCAGCAGCAGGCGCAGGTTCTTCTTGGCGGCGATAACGGCCTCGGCCTCGGGCGCCGCCGACGGGGCGACGATGACCTCGGTAAAGACCTTGACGATCTCGGTGGCGGTGGCGGCGTCGAGCTCGCGATTGAGCGCGACGATGCCGCCAAAGGCCGAAACCGGATCAGTGCGCAGCGCCTTCCTGTAGGCGGTGAGCAGGTCACCGGCGAGCGCCACGCCACAGGGATTGGCATGCTTGATGATGGCGACGGCGGCGGTCTGGGCGGGATCGAACTCGCAGACCAGCTCGAAGGCGGCGTCGGTATCGTTGATATTGTTGTAGCTCAGGGTCTTGCCCTGGATCTTGCGGGCGGTGGCGACGCCGGGGCGGGGATCGCCATTGCTGTAAAAGCCGGCCCATTGGTGGGGGTTTTCGCCATAGCGCATGACTTCGCGCAGCGAGCCCGCGAAGGCGCGGTAGGGGATTTCGGGATAGTCGAGTTCGCGCGCGAACCAGGTCGAAATGGCGCTGTCATAGGCGGCGGTGCGGGCATAGGCCTTGGCGGCAAGCTTCTGGCGCATCTCGTAAGGCACGCCGCCGGTTTGCGCGATGGCGTCGAGGATCGCCGGATAATCGGCGGGATCGACGGCGACGGTGACGAAAGCATGGTTCTTGGCGGCCGAGCGGGTCATGGCCGGGCCACCGATATCGATGTTCTCGATGATGTCGTGGTAGGACGCGCCCGAGGCAATGGTTTGTTCGAACGGATAAAGATTGGACGCCAGCAGGTCGATCGGGCCGATCTCGTGGGCCTGCAGCGCGGCCTGGTGCTCGGGATTGTCGCGCACCGCCAGCAGGCCGCCATGCACCTTGGGATGCAGCGTCTTGACCCGGCCATCCATCATTTCGGGAAAGCCGGTGAGGTCGGCAATCTCGCGGACCGGCAGGCAGGCCTCGCTGATCAGCTTGTGCGTGCCGCCGGTCGAGACCAGCTCGATGCCCGCATCGGCAAGGCCGCGGGCGAAATCGGCCATGCCGGTCTTGTCGAACACCGAGAGCAGGGCACGGGTGATCTTGACGGTTTGCATGGCTTTGCCTCGGGCCGGACTGATGGGCGCTGGCTAGCACGAAGCGGGAGGCAGGGGAACGGGGAAAGGGCATGAGACCCTTGGCACCCCCACGCTCCTCCCACTGGAAAGGGACCTTTCAAAAGGGACATTGCTGGGCCGGGGGCTTCGCCTGTCTCCACCCTTGATCCCTCCCTCCACAAGAGGAGAAAGATGATGAGCACGCCTATCTCCCTCATCTAACAGCTCTCATGTCCCCATCCCCATCTTTCCCCACTGTCTCCTTATAAGAAAGTTAATTTACACTTTCTTATAAGGAATAGCACGGAGCGTGAGAGGGGGCGAGGACGATGGTGGGTGAAGCTTCAGACACCAGTCGAAGTTGAACACTTTCCCGTAATGAGAGGGTGGGGGGAAGGCTCGTGGGACGGAGTGAACGGAGAAGGTTCCACCCTAGTGAAGAGTAACCCCCGCCCTCCTCCCCCTGTTAGGGGGAGGGGACAGCTCCACTCTTGGGACGCGATGCCGTTCAACCGCACTGGCCGGCCTCCCTCAGCGGGTGAGTCGGGTATGCCACGCACTCGACGTCTAGCTTTGCTCCAGCGTGAAAATCCAGGCCACTTCAACCCCCGGACTGACCTCGGTTTCCAGCACCAGCTGGCGGGTCTTGGCGAAGCCGACATAGGAGGATTGGCGTACGCTGTCTTCCTCGTGGAACTCGGCGCCTTCCCACAGAAAGCTCCAGACGGCGCCGTTGGGCAGCACCAGGCGCACGATGCTTTCGCCGCGATTGCGGCGGATGATGACGCCGGGCGCCAGGTGGAAGCGGACGGCCAGAAGGCCCTGGCGCAGCGTGCCATTGGCCAGCATGCGGTCCTGTCCCACCAGGGTGGTCCCGCCCGACAGCAGGGTCAGGCGGCGTTCCAGATCGACGCCGAAGCGCTGGGCATAACCCGAATGGGTGATGGTCAGGAGATGATCGGCCCCGTCCAGGGTCATCCGGGGTCGTGGGCCGGCTTGGGTCAACCGGTTGGCGGTGGCGCCCGCCGTGGCGACGGGCTGGGCATCATGGGCGTCGATGGTGGCCGTGGAATGGGCAATGCCCTGGCGGAACAGGGATTTGCTGGCGGCCAGATCGGCCGGGGCGGGGCCGCAACTGCCCAGGATCAATTCGGTGCCGTGGCTGAATTCGAAGGCCAGGGCGCTGGAATGCGCATCGCCGGCCAGATCGAGCGGCGGCACGAGGCCGCTATCGGCGACCAGCACGGCCTCCCCGGTGCGCAGGATGCCGTAACCGCCCAGCAGGGCGCTCTTGCGCTTGCGGGTCGAGCCATTGGCCTGCACGGCGATCAGCACGTCGTGGGGCAATTGCCCGCAGCCGTTGAAATAGACCGGCTCCCCAGAGCCCAGGGTCAGGGCATCGAGGCTCTCATGCATGCGCTCGACCTGGGCGGACAGCTCGACGCTGGCCTCGGACTTGTGCTGGGCCAGGGCCCGGCGGATGCTGGCCAGCTCGACCAGCAATTGCAACTGCAGGCGCGGATTGCGCGAAAGATGCAGGCCGCTGGTATCCAGTTGGGCATCGAGCAGCAGGTCGAGCCGCTCCACGTAGCGGTCGATGTCGCGCTTGTCGCCTTGCTCGCAGAGCTCCGCGCCGACCAGGGCAATGGCAGCGAACAGCGCCTCGACCGGATCGCCCAGCAGGCGACGGCGCACCTTGAGGCTCTGGATCTGGGTGCGGAGCGCGCGCTGGATGGTGCGGGCCTGTTCGGCATTGGCGCCATCGAGCAGCAAGGTTAGGTGGCGCAGCCAATTGAGGATGCGCTGGGCGCAGAGCGCGGGCGCCCAGCTGCGGCGCTCGAAGCGGCCATTGCGCCCGATCCAGTCGAGCACCAGGGTGCGGGCGAACTGGCGCTCGCCGGCATCGTGCAGGTCGCGGAAATGGCGCAGCCAGGAAAAGCCGTGCAGGTTCCAGGACCAGTCGGCATGATCGATTTCCAAGGCAAAGGGAGAGGCGCCGCCGCTTTCGACCAGCTTGGAGGCCAAAAGATAGCGGCCCGCCATCATTTCGCGCACCGCCTCGCGATCGCTGGGGCGAAATTCGGGCAGGTCGCCGGCAAAGGCATCGTCGGCCAGCCCGCGCCAGGTCCAGCGCAGGGCCGGCAGGGTTACGACAAAATCGGCAAGACCCAACGCCAGGCGGCGCGCGCCAAAACGGGCTTTATCCAGCATCAGGAGCGTCCCGCCTGCTGCGCCGCGGACGTGGGAATGTGTGTCGTCATGGCGTACAACGGCCCGTTCTCGTTCCCATTGGCGGCGTTCAGGATAGCATCGCGCATGGGCGCTGTCCGCACTCGCGGACGCTATCCCCCGTTGCGTTCAACGCCGCCGGAAGCGCGCAACGAAAAACCCGTCCATGCTGCCGTCCAGATTATTGGGCCGCATGCCCGGATGCGTGCGCACCAGGCCGGTCGGCTGCACGGCCTGCTCGAGCCCGGGCAGTTCAGCCTTGCCGACGGGTAGCAGGTCAAGGCCCGGCAGGGTATCGAGCGCCCATTGGACCTGCTTTTCGCCTTCGGCGGGCTCGAGCGAGCAGACGCAATAGATCAGCACCCCCTCGGGTTTGAGGCAGCGCAGGGCATTGATCAGCAAGGCGCGCTGCAGGCGGACGCGGCCATCCACATCGGCGGCCGAGCGATGCCAGATCACTTCGGGATGCCGGCGAAAGGTGCCGGTGGCCGAACAGGGCGCATCGAGCAGGACGCCATCGTAGAGCGTTGGGGGAGCATAGGTGCCGGCATCGGCGGTGACGATGTCGGCGGTGTAGCGCAGCCGCGCCAGGTTTTCGCGCAGGCGCTCGATGCGCCTGGCGTCGTTGTCGAGCGCAGTGACGGCGTAGCCGGCCTTGATCAGTTGCGCAGTCTTGCCGCCAGGGGCAGCGCAGAGGTCGAGCACGCGGGCGCCGGGGGGCAGGCCAAGCAGGCGGGCGGGAATGGCGGAGGCCGCATCCTGCACCCACCACTGGCCCTCTCCATAGCCGGGCAGGGCTTCGACCGCGCGATCGCGGGTGTCGAGACGAACCGTGTCGGCAATGACCGGGGTGGCGGCCAGGGCAGCGACCAGGTCGGGATCGGCGGACTTGAGCGTCAAATCGAGCGGCGCGCCCTCGAGCAGGGCCTGGGTGAAGGGAACGATATTGTCTTCGCCATAGGCCTTGAGCCAGGTATCGCCGAAGGTGTCGGGGATCAGCAGATACTCGTCGAGCAGGCCGAACTTGGCCGAATTGGCTTGTGCGGTGCGCAGGACGGCATTCATCAGGCCCGAGAGATGGCGCGCCTTGGGGTCGCGCTTTATTGCCTCGACGGCCAGGAACAGGGCGCTGTGGGCACCCAGATCGGGCAGGAAGACCAGTTGGGCCAGGCTCAAGCGCAGCACGGCTTCAAAGGTGCCGGACTTGGCCGGCAGGCCCTTGTCGAGCAGCCCATGGAGCATGAAATTGAGCTGGCCCTGGCGGCGCAGCGCGGTGGTGATCAGCCGGTTGGCCAGTGCGCGGTCGCGGCCATCGGCCAGATCGCTTGCAGACAGGGGCACGAAATTGTCGCCATTGAGCACGGCGCGCAGGCGCTGGGCGGCGAGGAGGCGCAGGGATAGTCCCGCCGGTACAGGTTTAGCCAAAAGGCACTCGTTTTCGCAGCATGATCATATGTTAGAGCCGGCGTCCGCCGCTGGGGATCATGCTGACTGACCCCATGGACCCCGTTGTCCGCCATCCTCGTCGGTTCGCCCGACAGTCGGCACGCGCCAGCCGCCGCCGCTGACCGGCGCGCTGTCGCGCGGCGCGGGGCGGGGCTGAGGCCTGCGGCCCTTATCGTCCACACTCATCTCGCCCGCAAGCTGGCGCAGGGCATTAATGCGATTGGCAGTATCGGGATGGGTGGAAAAGAGGCTGTCCATGGCCCGGCCGGACAGGGGATTGATGATATACAGATGGGCCATGGCGGGGCTGCGCTCGGCCGCCACGTTGACATTGCGCCCGGCGGCATTGGCAATTTTCTGCAAGGCGGAGGCGAGCGCCAGCGGATCGCCGGAAATCTCGGCGCCATCCCGGTCGGCCTCGTATTCGCGGGTGCGGCTGACCGCCATCTGCACCAGCATGGCGGCGAGCGGGGCCAGGATCAGCATCAAGATGCCGCCGAACGGGCCCAGCGGGCTGTTGCGATTGTTGCCGCCGCCAAAAAAGAAGCCGAACTGCGCCAGCATGCCGATGGCGCCGGCAAACGTCGCGGTGATGGTCATGGTCAGGGTATCGCGCGAGCGGATGTGGGCCAGCTCGTGGGCGATGACGCCGGCGACTTCGCGGGTTTCCAGATGGCGGAGGAGGCCGCTCGAGACGGCGACGGCGGCATGGTCGGGGTCGCGGCCGGTGGCAAAGGCGTTGGGCTGGTCGGTGTCGATGACATAGACCTTCGGAGTGGGAATGCCGGCGCGTTTGGCGAGGGTGTCGACCATGGCGTAGAGCTCGGGCACGCGCGAACGCTCGACCGGCTGGGCATTTTGCAGGCGCAGGACGAGCTGGTCGGAATTCCAGTAGCCAATCAGATTGGTGAGCAGGGCGATACCGAAGGCGATCAGCATGCCGCCGGTGCCGCCAATGAAATAGCCCACCGCCATGAAGATCGCGGTCAGGGCCGCGAGCAGGACGGTGGTGCGAAAGGCATTGAACATGGGGGCCTCGACAAACGGGTGGGACAGGCAAATATGTCGTGCAGCCTGCGGGTGCGCGCAAGTGAGATGACACAAGTGTAATGAATGGGGCCCAAATGGCCGATCGATCTGAAGAGATACCGCGTCGCAAGTTGACCCCGGCAGCAGCGCGGGCGCTGGCGGAGGCCGAAGCGCGGCGGCGCGCGATCGATGCGAAGGCTGTCGAAGTGCCCAGGGAAACCGGCGGCCGCGGCGGGCTCGAGCCGGCGCGCTATGGCGACTGGGAGATCAAGGGGCTGACGAGCGATTTTTAGGCGAGATCGTCGTTTAGCGACCATCCCTTGAGTTTTGCCATGTGGATGATCCGTTCCACGACGATGGCCTGGTCGGACGGCGTATAAAAGATCACGTGGCTGCCATAGCCGTGGCGCCGCAAACTGGTCCCGATTTGGCCAGCCGAGCGTCCGATCATCGGGTTGGCTGCCAGCAAGGCGACAGTGGCCAGCAATCCGGCCTGATAGCGCCGCGCGCCCGGCACGCCGAACTGGTCATTGCCATAAAGCACGATCTCGACGATGTCGCCGACCGCTTGGGAACTGAGCTTGTAGCTCAAGCCACGCGCGCGTGGCGCGTCGTCCAGAGCTGGTGCGCTTCCTCGAATACTGTTTCGAGTGTCTTGTCGCTGGTGCCCCCCGCCCGCGCCTCGGCGATCATGTCGCGCAGGTCCTCGAGCGTCAGGGGGTGATCGGGATCCTTGAGCTCGCGATCGAGGCGGACAGCATGACGGATATAGTCGCTGGCCGATGCGAACTCGCCCTTGCGCACCAGATCCTCGATCCAGGCTGCCACGGCATCCGGCATTGAAATTGTCACTTCGGCCATTCCGCATCTCCGATGTCGGGCCCTATCGTAACAAAGGCCACGGCCGATTGCTATCCGCGTGCCCGGGCGATGGCGGGCACCAGTTCGTTGTCGACGGTTTGCGGCGTCAGGGGGCCGGTGACCTTGAAGGTGATCACCCCACCGGCATTGACGACGAAGGTTTCGGGGACGCCATAGACGCCCCAGTCGATGGAGACGCGGCGGTCGCGGTCGGCGCCGACGGCGTCATAGGGATTGCCCAGTTCGTGGAGGAAGGCCCTGGCGTTTTCGGGGGCGTCGTTCTGGTTGATGCCGAAAAGACGCACCTTGGCGACGTCCTTGACGGCGGTCAGCAGGGGATGTTCGGCGCGGCAGGGAATGCACCAGCTGGCAAAGACGTTGACGACCGTGACCTCGCCCCTGAGTGCGGCCGTGTCGAAGCCGGGCACGCCCAAAGCTTCGACTGCGGCCAGGGCGAACTGAGGGGCGGGCTTGTCGATCAGCACCGAGCGGACCAGGCTCGGATCGCGGTCGATGGAGAAGGCGAACACGGCAATCAGGCCGACCAACGCCAATAGCGGCAGGGCAAAGAGCGCAAGGCGCATCAGCGGGCGGAGCGGCGGCGAATACCGCTCGCTTCGATTGCGGCAATGCGGCGGGCGGTGCGCCGCGCTTCGCGCAGGGTCCAGCCGATCAGGGCGGCAACGGCCAGGATGACGCCGATATAGGCGCAGATGATGAAGACGGCGTGCGGGCCCAGATCAATCATGGCGAGACTTTCGCCTGGGCGGCCTGGCGCTCCAGCGCGGCCAGGCGGCGATGGGCAATTTCGGTGTGCATGGCTTTGAGGTGCAGGGTCAGAAACAGCACCGTGAAAGCGATGGTCATGACCAGCAAGGGCGTCAGAATGGAGGGGGGCATATGCGGGCCGCCGGCGGTAAAGACGCTGGCGGGCTGATGCAGGGTGCTCCACCAATCCACCGAGAACTTGACGATGGGGATATTGATGGCGCCGACCAGGGTAAAGACGGCGATGACGCGGGCGGCGCGCAATTGATCCTCGAACGCGCGCCAGAGGGCGATGATGCCCAGATAAATCAAGAGCAGCACCAGGGTCGAGGTCATGCGCCCGTCCCATTCCCAGAACGTGCCCCAGGTCGGTCGGCCCCAGAGCGAGCCGGTGAACAGGGCCAGGGCGGTGAAGGTCGCGCCCAGGGGGGCGGCGGCCTTCATGGCGACATCGGCCATGGGGTGGCGCCAGACCAGCGAGCCCAGCGCCGAGACGGCCATGACGCCATAAACGAACTGGCTGAGCCAGGCGGTGGGCACGTGCACATACATGATGCGCACGGTATCGCCCATCTGGTAGTCGGCGGGCGAATTGAACAAGGCGAACCAGAGGCCAAGCGCGAACAGCACCGCGGTCAGGATGCTCAGCGGCCAGAGCCAGGGCCGGCTCAGCGCCACGAACTGGCCAGGATGAGCCAGGCGGGTCCACAGGTTTGGCTTTGGCGCGGTGTCGATGGTCATGGCCGCATCGATCTAGTCCTCGCCCGCGCTTATCGCAAGAGCGGCGGCGAAGGGCGCAAGGGCCAGGGTGATGAGGCTGATTGCCGCAAGAAACAGCAGGGCAGACCCCGACAGGTCCGGTCCCGGGCCGGTGGAAATGGCGCCGACGCCAAAGATCAGCACGGGCACGGCCAGCGGCAGGATCAGCACCGGGGCGATCAGCCCGCCGCCCCGGATGGATACGGTTACCGCGGCCCCAATGGTGCCGAGCGCAGCCAAGGCCGGGGTGCCCACGAGCAGCGACAGCACCACGCGCCAGAAGGCGACGCCGTCCAGCGCCAGCATCACTGCCAGCAGCGGGCTGGCCAGGATCAGCGGCATGGCGCAAACGATCCAGTGCGCGATCACTTTTGCGGCAACGGTGGCGACAAACGGCAGCTCGGCATGGCGCAACAAAACCAGCGTGCCATCCTCGTGGTCGGCACGGAACAGGCGGTCGAGCCCCAGCAGCATGGCCAGGAACGCCGCGATCCAGACTACGCCGGGCGCCAGGCGCGCCAGTTGCGCCCGGTCGGGGCCGATGGCGAAGGGTACGACCACGCCGATCATGACAAAGAACAGCACCAGGGTCAGCACATCGCCGCCACCGCGCAGGGCCAGCTTGAGTTCGCGGACGATGACGACCCCGAAGGCAGTCATCGCAGGCCCGCCATGACCAGGGTTTCGACGCTGTTGGGATCGGTGGGCGTGATCGGGTCGTGCGTGGCGGCGACCACGAGGCCGCCGGCTGCCAGATGCGCATCGATCAGCGCGCCGACCAGCTCGTGGCCATTGCTGTCGAGCGCGGCGGTGGGCTCGTCGAGCAGCCAGAGCGGGCGGGCGCTGACCAGCAGGCGCGCCAGCGCCAGGCGGCGGCCCTGGCCGGCCGACAGGTAACCGGCGTCAAGCCCGCCCAGCTCGTCGAGACCGACGGTCTGCAAGGCCTCTGCCAGCGAGGTGCCGGTCGGCCCGTTGAGCGCGGCCCAGAACGCCAGGTTTTCCAGCACCGACAGGCGGGGCTTGATGGCGTTGCGATGGCCGCAATAGTGCAGCAGCGGGCGATCCTCCGGGGCCGGCGACAATGCGAAGCTGCCCCCGAGCGGGGCAACGATGCCGGCCAGCGTCAACAGCAGCGTCGACTTGCCGACGCCATTGGGGCCGCGCAGCAGCAGGCATTTGCCATTGGCGAGCTCGAACTGCAGCGCATCGGCGAGCACCAGCCCGCCGCGGCCGACAGCCAGCGCGTGCGCATGAAGGGCCAGGGAGCCAAAGACTTGCCGTGGTGTCATGACCCCTTCTCGTATTGAAGCCAAGGTCGGACTGGCAAGGGCATTCTTTGTTCTTTATAAGCCCAATAGATTGGAGTCATTCCAGAAAAGGCGCCACCAACCATGGCGCCGAGGGCGATCGACGCCCTCCCGGCAGCAACGCGAATGACAGGGCGGGAAACATGGCCTCTTTGAACAGCTTCAAGTCGAAACGCACCCTTGCGGTGGGCGGCAAGACCTATACTTATTTCTCCATTCCCGAGGCCGAAAAGAACGGCTTGGCGGGCGTTTCGGCGCTGCCCGGATCGATGAAGGTGGTGCTGGAGAACCTCCTGCGCTTCGAGGACGATCGCACGGTGACGCGGGCCGATATCCTGGCGGTCGCCGAATGGCTCAAGAGCCGCACCTCCGAGCAGGAGATTTCCTACCGCCCCGCCCGCGTGCTGATGCAGGACTTCACCGGCGTTCCGGCCGTGGTGGATCTGGCGGCGATGCGCGACGCCACCAAGGCGCTGGGTGCCGATGCGCAAAAGATCAATCCGCTGGTGCCGGTCGATCTCGTCATCGACCATTCGGTGATGGTGGACAGCTTTGGCACGGCCGCGGCGTTCGGGCAGAACGTCGAGCTTGAATATGAGCGCAATGGCGAGCGCTATGAATTTCTGCGCTGGGGCCAGAAGGCGTTCGACAATTTCCGCGTGGTGCCACCCGGCACCGGCATCTGCCATCAGGTGAACCTGGAATACCTGGCGCAGACGGTGTGGATCCGCGAGGAGGACGGCGAAACCATCGCCTATCCCGACACGCTGGTGGGCACCGATTCGCATACCACCATGGTCAATGGCTTGGCCGTTTTGGGCTGGGGCGTCGGCGGCATCGAGGCGGAGGCGGCCATGCTGGGCCAGCCGATCACCATGATGATCCCCGAAGTCGTCGGCTTCAAGATGACCGGCAAGATCCGCGAAGGCATCACGGCCACCGATCTGGTGCTGACGGTCACCGAAATGCTGCGCAAGAAGGGCGTGGTCGGCAAGTTCGTGGAATTCTACGGGCCGGGCCTCGATTACCTGTCGCTCGAAGACCAGGCGACCATTGCCAATATGGCGCCCGAATATGGCGCGACCTGCGGCTATTTCCCCGTCGATGCCGACACATTGCAATATCTGCGCACTTCGGGCCGCGATCCGCATCGGGTGGAACTGGTCGAGGCCTATAGCAAGGCGCAGGGCATGTTCCGCGACTCCAGTTCGCCCGATCCGGTATTTTCGTCGACGCTGGAGCTTGACCTCACCACCGTCGTGCCCTCGATCTCGGGGCCGAAGCGCCCGCAGGACCGCATCGCGCTGGATACTGCCAAGGCGGCATTCGCGGCGGCGCTGCCCAAGGAATTCGGCAAGACCGATGATGTGCGCGTCCCGGTCGAGGGCGCCGAGTACACGATCGGGCATGGCGACGTGGTGATCGCGGCGATCACCTCCTGCACCAATACCTCCAATCCATCGGTGCTGGTCGCCGCCGGTCTCGTCGCGCGCAAGGCGCGGGCGCTGGGGCTGGACCGCAAGCCCTGGGTCAAGACCTCGCTGGCGCCCGGCTCGCAGGTGGTGACCGATTATCTGGATTCGGCCGGGCTGTCGGCCGATCTCGATGCCATCGGCTTTAACCTCGTGGGTTATGGCTGCACCACCTGCATCGGCAATTCGGGGCCGCTGCCGCTGGAAATCTCCAAGGCGGTGCAGGCGGGGGATATCGTTGCCGCTTCGGTATTGTCGGGTAACCGCAATTTCGAAGGCCGGGTGAACTCCGACGTCAAGGCGAACTTCCTGGCTTCCCCGCCGCTGGTGGTGGCCTATGCGCTGGCCGGCTCGATGAAGATCGATATCACCAAGGACCCGATCGGCACCGGCAGCAATGGCCAGCCGGTTTATCTCAAGGATATCTGGCCCACCAATGCGGAAGTTGCCGAGATCGTGCGCATGCATGTGACCCGGGAGATGTTCCAGGGCCGCTATTCGGATGTGTTCAAGGGCGATACGCATTGGCAGGGCATCGCCACGACCGACAGCGAAACCTATGGCTGGAATTCGGGCTCGACCTATGTGCAGAACCCACCCTATTTCGAGGGCATGACCACAAAGCCCAAGCCGATCACCGATGTCGAGAATGCGCGGGTGCTGGCGCTGTTTCTGGATTCGATCACCACCGACCATATTTCGCCGGCCGGCTCGTTCAAGGCCACGACCCCGGCCGGCAAATACCTCGAGGAGCGCCAGGTGGCGCCGCGCGATTTCAACTCCTACGGCGCCCGTCGCGGCAATCACCAGGTGATGATGCGCGGCACTTTCGCCAATATCCGCATCAAGAACCAGATGCTGGCTGGCGTCGAGGGCGGGTACACCCGCGGCCCGGACGGCTCGCAAATGGCGATCTACGATGCCGCCATGGCCTTCCAAGCCGAGGGGACACCGCTGGTGGTGTTCGCCGGCAAGGAATACGGCACCGGCTCGTCGCGCGACTGGGCGGCCAAGGGCACGAACCTGCTTGGCGTGCGGGCGGTGATTGCCCAGAGCTTCGAGCGCATTCACCGCTCCAACCTTGTGGGCATGGGGGTCATTCCGCTGCAGTTCAAGGATGGGGAAAGCTGGCAGACGCTGGGGCTGGACGGCACCGAGACGGTGTCGATCGCGGGTGTCAACGCCATCGTGCCGCGCTCGAAGGTCACGGTGCAGATCACCCGCGCCGACGGCACCCGCCTCGATGTGGAAACCCTGTGCCGGATCGATACCGCGATCGAGCTGGACTACTACAAGCATGGCGGCATCTTGCAATACGTGCTGCGCAGCCTGGTTGCCGCTTGAGGCAATCGGCATCCCGATAATTGAAAATGGCGGCCAGCGGCCGCCATTTTGCTTCAGGGCGTCTGCGCGTAACCCAGCCGGCGCAGTGCGCTCATGGCGCTGGGATGGCCGGCGGCGGCGCGCTCCCGCAAGACCGCAAGAAATTGCTCGACCCCATCGCCCGATCGCTGGGCCAGGTCGAAGGCGCGCGCATAGTCCACGTCGACGCAGGGCTTGCCCATGAAGATGCCCCCGAAATAGATGCTGGCGGCCAGCGACATGTCGCGCTTGCTGCGCTCGGCATTGGCGATGATCCCCGCGCAGCTGAGCGCTGCCGCGCCAGTGGGCGAGGCGCCCGGATTGGTCACGCGGGCGACCATCTGTTCCAGCGTCGTCGCTCCCCGATCAAGACTGAACGGCACGGCGCGGCGTCCCGCAAGGCCCAATGGATCGCCTGGCAGCTGCTGGACAATGCCGCCTTGATAGAGGCGGTCCGGCTCGCATTCCCAATCGCCGCCGCGCGTCCGGGTCACGGGATTGTAGGTGTTCGCGCCATAGGCAAAGCACATATTGCCGTCTTCACGCTTCCAGCGTCCCTTGAGGATCACGCTATTGCCGGGGTACCAGAGATAAGTCGTGCCGTCCGCCGCCACATATTCGATCTGCGTGCCATGCCCGGGGCTGCGCGACATGTTCGTCGTGCCCCCCGCGCCCGCGGCCAAGGCCGGGCCTGCGCCCAGCACGGTCAGCAGCAGCAACCAGAGCACGGCTGTTACCGGCACTGCTTGTTTGATACGGTTTTGCATCCATAATCCCCCAAATTCCTTGTCCGCCCACCAGAGCAGAACCGCCAGGACCAGGCAAATGCCATCGTGCCAAAGGTTTAACGCGCCGAGCCGATGCCGTGTCCCGGGGGCGAAGGGGGCCATTAACTTCCCTGTCGAAGCGGTTTTCTGCGGGCAGGGTGGCGGAAACCAAGCCCGGCAATTGACCATCTCACCCTCTTTTGACTGGCGAGATCGCGCCGGGCTGACTTACAACCATGCCCATGATCGCACCTCGCCTGCTTGGCCCCCTTTCCGCTCTTGCCGCCCTTGTTGCCACGCTCGCCCCGGCGACGGCGGAGACCTGGCGGCTTCATCCCAAGGCGGTGGTGGAATTGTTCACCAGCCAGGGGTGCTCGTCGTGCCCGCCAGCCGATGCGCTGCTGTCGAGCCTGGCGGGGGAAGACGATGTCATCGCGCTCGCCTATCACGTGGATTATTGGGATTATGTGGGCTGGCCCGATACGTTCGGCAGTCCCGACAATTCGGACCTGCAGCGCTCCTATGCGAAGGGCTGGAATTCCTCGCGCATCTATACGCCCCAGATGGTGATCAACGGCACCAAGGACGTGGTGGGTTCGCGTCGCGGCGAAGTGCAGAGCGCCCTTCAAGAGGCGCGGCTGGACCTGCCGGTGCAGATCACCGTCGCCAACCAGATGCTCAAGATCGCGGTGCCGGCACGCTCCGGGGACAAGGACGCGGTGGTGTGGCTGGTGACGTACCGCGACCGGGCGGAGGTCGCTATCGCGGGCGGCGAGAATGCCGGCAAGACCATGGTCTATACCCAGGTGGTGACCAGGCGGCAATTGCTGGGCATGTGGGAAGCGGCCACCGGCGCCCAGCTCAAGCTGCCGCTCGACGAGGTGCTGGACCAAGACAGCAGCGGCGTCGCCGTCCTGGTGCAGCAGGACGCCAACGGGCTGCCCGGCCCGATCGTCGGCGCGGCTGCCTTCGAGCGCTGAGCCGACTGACACCCTACCAAAAACAAGCTCCCGCTCCTGGGGGAGGAACGAGAGCGTGCTTGACTAGGGTCAATGGAGGCGACAGGCAACCGGGCTTCAGGTTTTGGGGGCTCATTCAGCCCGGCTACCCATCAATGCACTATGGCCCGCCATTCGGGCGGCGGCGGGGACGCATTGTGACCGAAATGGGGAATTTTCACCCGATTGCCCCGGTATATCGCAAAGCGCTTGCCAGGCTGGGCAAATGCCGCAATCATGACGGCCACATGACATGGAGGCCAGGGACTTGGCGCAAGGCCCAAACCCGGATCGCGACACTGTTACCCTGTCGCTGGTGCATGAAGGCGGGCCTGTCGCGCCGCTGTCGCCGAGCAAGGTGCCCAATATCGTGGCGTTCGATCGGCGTGAACTGACTACGATCCTCAATGTCTATGGCCGCAAGGTCGGGCAGGGTGAATGGCGCGACTATGCCATGGATTTCCTGCGCGACCGGGCGGTGTTCTCGATCTACGCCCGGGTCTCCGAGCGGCCGCTGTTCATCGTGGAAAAGACCCCCAAGATGCGCAACAAGCAGGGGCAGTTTTCGGTCACCAACCAGCAAGGCCGCATCCTCAAGCGCGGCCATGAACTGGCCCAGGTGCTGCGCGTGCTTGATCCCAAGCTGGCGGTGGTGGGGTAGTCAGGCAGATTTCTTGATCGCTTGAGCCAGAACCTCACCCATCCGCGTCTGCCAGCCCGGACCTGTCGCCTTGTAGGCAGCAAGAATATCAGGATCGAGGCGCATCGTTACCGGCACTTTGGTGCGCTCGGCCGGAGGACGTCCGAGGGGTTTGGGCGGTACCAGACCAAGCTCGGCAAAAACCTCGAGCGCCGGACGCAGGCCCGCAATTTCTGCGTCAGTTAGCGGGGCAACGGGATCGTAATCCTTTGGTGGTGGGAATAATTTCCGCTCAGATGCCATAGCGTTTAGCCTCCTTTTCATGCACGAACCTGACACTAACGATCCGCAACTTTGGGCCGCGCGGGGTAAACGCGACGCACATGGATTGACCATCAATCCGACCAAAGGCACGAAAACGGACTTCGCCGTATTCGTACCGCTGATCCAGGCGTATCACGGAAGTGTCCCAGTCAAATTGCAGAACAATCTCGAATCCAACGCCATGCTTGACATAATTGATGCCATTCTTGCCCTCGTCCCACTCATAGTCCATGCGTCACCTGAATTAATGTACGTACATTAAGTGGTAAGTGCAAGGTTCAAAGCGCCCGTTGCATATGCACCACATCCAGCCACCGATCGAACTTGAGGCCAAGCGCTGCGTGGTGGCCTACGGTCACGAAGCCGAATTTTTCGTGCAGGGCGACGGAAGCGGCGGACTCGGCGGTGATGACGGCGATCATCTGCTTGAAGCCGAAGCTCTGGCTGCGGGCGATCAGTTCGGCAAGCAGGGTCCGGCCGAGGCCCTGGCCGATCGCATCGGGGTGGAGATAGATGGAATCCTCGCAGGTGAAGCGATAGGCCGGGCGTGGCCGATAGGTCGAGGCATAGGCGTAGCCGATCAGGGCGCCCGCCCGTTCGGCGATCACCACAGGATGGCCGTCCTCCAGCATGTGGCCGAACTTTTCGGCAATGTCGGTGGGCCCCGGCGCGTCCAGATCGAAGGTGGCGGTGGAGTGATCGACATAGTGCTTGTAGATGGCAGTGATGGCGGGGACATCGCCCCAGGCGAAGGAGCGCAGCGTAAGTTCAGGCATGGACGACTACCGGCAAAAACAAAAGGACCGCGGTCCTTGTAGACCGCGGCCCGATTTGTCGTCCAACCAAATTGCGGGTTGGCGATCCTGCTAGTTGCGGTTGCCGAACAGGCGCAGCAGCATCATGAACAGGTTGATGAAATCGAGGTAGAGCGACAGCGCGCCCATGATGGCATTCTTGGCCATCACGTCCATGCCATGCGCCTCGCTGTAGCTTTCCTTGATCTTCTGGGTGTCATAGGCGGTCAAGGCCACGAAGATCAGCACGCCAACAGCCGAGATGATGAAATCCATCATGCCCGATTGCAGGAAGATATTTACCACCGAAGCAATGATCAGGCCGATCAGGCCCATGATCGCAAAGTTGCCGACCGAGGTCAGGTCGCGCTTGGTGGTGTAGCCGTAAAGGCTCATCGCGCCAAAGGTGGCGGCGGTGATGAAGAACACCTTGGCGATCGAAGCGCCGGTATAGACCAAAAAGATCGACGACAGCGACAGGCCCATGACTGCGGCAAAGGCCCAGAACACGAGCTGGGCGGTGCCGACGCTCATCTTGTTGATGCCAAAGCTCAGCACCATTACGAAAGCCAGCGGCGCCAGCATCACGACCCATTGCAGCGGGCTGCCGTAGATCAGGGCACCGAACTGGGTGACCAGCTGCCCATTGGCGAGCTGGCCCACGGCAGCGTCGGGATTGGTGGTCAGCGCGGCGGCATTGGTGAAATAGGCGACAAGGCCGGTCACGACCAGGCCAATCCCCATGTAATTGTAGACACGCAGCATGTAGCTGCGCAGGCCCTCGTCAATGGCAGCGGCCGAGCCGGCCCGCGCATTGAGGGTCTGGCGGTCATATTCAGCCATGGTCGATATCCTTTCCCTAACAATCGAATGCGGATTTTGCTTCCGCCGGAGGCATTTCCTGCCACTTGGCGTGGAATATGGATGCAGGCTCCGATTTTTACAAGGCCGCTCCTTGGGCCGTGACAATAAGCGCTGTTCGGGAAAATTGCTTATGCTAGGCTTTGGCGGTGAATCGCGCGTGTTTGGTTTCTTCTTTAAAGAGGAGGGTTGCTTGCCCCGGCTCTTTACCGGCCTCGAAATCCCCCCCGAAGTGGCGCTGGCCCTGTCGTTCAAGCGTGGTGGCCTGACCGGCGCCCGCTGGATCGATCCGGACAATTACCACATTACCCTGCGCTTCATCGGCGATGTCGACAACGGCACGGCCAATGACGTAGCCGATAGTCTGGACCGGCTCAGCCATTCGCTGTCGTTCCAGGTGCGTCTGACGCATCTGGCGAGCTTTGGCGGCAATAGCCCGCGCGCGCTTTATGCCGGGGTTGAGCTCAACGAAACCCTGACCCGGCTGCAGGCCGCGCAGGAGCGGGTGCTGCAGCGGGCGGGGCTGGAGCCCGAGGGGCGCAAATTCGTGCCGCATGTGTCGCTGGCTCGGCTGCGCGGATCAAGTTCGCTGGACCTGGCGGGTTTTCTGGCGCAGGCGGGGCGGTTCGAGCCGCTGAGCTTTCCCGTGGGGCGCTTCGTGTTGTTTTCCAGCAAGGATTCGGTGGGCGGGGGGCCCTATGTGGTCGAACAGAGCTATCCGCTGGCGGCATGATGGGCAAAATCGGTCACGATCACGTAGCTGTTAGCAAAACGTTAACCATAGCGGCGCAAACGCTGGTCATGGCCGAACGCCGCGCCAAAATGCCGTCATGATTGACTCGCATTGGGAAGTTTAAATCAAATGCGGCGGCGTTTGACCGATGAGAGCCAGGTTTGCGGGAGCGGGCTTTCGGAACGGCAAGACACAACAGAGGATGGATTGGCGATGACGACGAAGACCGGGACCAAAAAGACCGGCGGCCTTGTCCTTGGGCTGGCGATGGCCGCACTCATGAGCCTGTCTCCCGCCGCCCAGGCGCAGCAGGCCGCAGCGACCGAATTGGGCACCTTCAATGGCTGGACCGCCTGGCAGGCGAGCGATGCCAGCGGGATCATCTGCTATATTTCGGCAACGCCGCAGTCCAGCGAGCCATCGGGCGCCAATCGCGATCCCATTCACTTCATGATCATCCACCGCAAGGGGATGGGCACCAAAAACGAGGTGCAGACTATTATCGGCTACCCCTACAATGCCAGCGACGCCAAGGCGAGCGCGGCGGTGGACGGCAAGGTCTATCCCATGGTGGTGGAAGGTTCGGCCGGCTGGCTAGCCTCGACGGGGGACGAAAGCGGGTTCGTGACGGCGTTCAAGGCCGGCAGCAATCTGAGCGTCAAGGGCACCAGCCAGCGCGGCACCAATACCACCGATACCTATTCGCTGTCCGGCGCCACGGCCGCGATGAAGGCCATCGACGCCGCCTGCGCCTGAGCCATTTCAGCCGTGCACGGCCTGACGTCAAGCGATAGCAGCTTTGCTCTTGCCGAACGGCGTCCGGCA
This sequence comes from uncultured Devosia sp., assembly GCF_964244875.1. Taxonomy (NCBI): domain Bacteria; kingdom Pseudomonadati; phylum Pseudomonadota; class Alphaproteobacteria; order Hyphomicrobiales; family Devosiaceae; genus Devosia; species uncultured Devosia sp. The sequence goes on along the minus strand of NZ_CAXTKA010000004.1, from coordinate 231,723 downwards.
GTTTGCGATTGCCCGCACTGTGCAAAGGCCATAATTGGGCGGGGGCGCTCTCGGGCGTTCCGCCGATAAACCACAAGGCCGATCGATGTTCCTACGCGTCCCGCTTTTCGCTTTGATGGCCAGCATGGGCATGGCCGGTGCGGCAATGGCCCAAAACGTGCGCCTCCTGGGCGATCATCGGGACTGGTCATCCTATGCGGCGTCGGACGGCACCGGGGCCCTGTGCTTTGCCCTGACCAAGCCCAGCGCCGTCACGCCCACGCCCGATGGCTATAGCCAGGGCACGCTCTACATCACCAATCGTCCCGGCGAAAACATCGCCAACGAGTTCAACCTCGTGGCGGGGTTTGCCTTCCAGCCCGACAGCACCGCCACGCTCAATGTGAGCGGGCAGGTATTCAACCTGTTCACCCAGAACGATGCCGCCTGGCTCGACGATCCTGGCCAGAGCGATGCGCTGGCCAGCGCCATCAGGGCGGGATCGACCATGGTGGTCGAAGGCACGTCGGCGGCCGGCATCAAGATCACCGAAACCTTCTCGCTTTCGGGCGCCACCGCCGCCTCGCAATCCATCGGCGCGGAATGCTGAGTCTTGAGCACGCTGGTTCGCAATGAGCAGCGCAAGCTGACCGCGACTTACATGAACGGAATTGCCATCGCCATGCTCGGCGTCGGCGGCTTTGCACCATTGGCTGCTTTGGTGCAGGCGGGAACGGTTTCGTTCGCCATTGCTCTGTTCGTGGCCGGTTGTATATTGGGCAGCGCGTCATTACATTCGCTGGCAAGACACCATTTGCGGAGTCTGGAAGAGTGAACAACTTGAGCTTCCTCGTTTCCATAAGCGTTTTTTTTCTTGGCGTCGCGGCAATTGCCTATTGGACCACGACACTTGATCGTCCCAAGCGCGAGCGCCAATCGCCTGGCGAATAGCGGCCAGGCTGGCGTCAGTTTTGCGCCGGCAGCCGCACTGTGCTATTGGCCGCGCCAATCCCGTATTTCCCGGACCTGTTCGTCATGAGCATTGCTCTTAACCTTGATCATGCCTGCGCCGTGCGCCCGGCGGCCCTTGGGCGCCCGTCGCTGATCGGGCTGGGCAAGCCGGCGCTGGCCGAAGCGCTGGTGGGCGCGGGCATTGCCGAGCGCGAGGCCAAGATGCGAGCCAGCCAGGTGTGGAACTGGCTCTATGTCAATGGCGTCACCGATTTTGGCCAGATGAGCAATGTGGCCAAGCCGGTACGCCAGCTCCTGGCCGACCGCTTCGTGCTGGACCGGCCCGAGATCGTTTCCGAACAGGTCTCGAGCGACGGTACGCGCAAATGGCTGTTCCGGTTTCGCGATCCGGCCAATCCCAATTATCCGCCGGTCGAAGTCGAGACCGTTTATATTCCCGAGGAAGATCGCGGCACGCTGTGCGTGTCGTCCCAGGTGGGGTGCACGCTGACCTGCTCGTTCTGCCATACCGGCACGCAGCGCCTGGTGCGCAATCTGAGCGCGGGGGAAATCCTGGGCCAGGTTTTGATGGCGCGCGAGCGGCTGGGCGATTTTCCCGGCGGCGTGCGTCCTAACGATGGCGGCCTGGTGCCCGGCGGCGAGAGCCGCGCCATCACCAATGTGGTGATGATGGGCATGGGCGAGCCGCTTTATAATTACGAGAACGTCAAGCAGGCGCTGCTGATCGCCCAGGCCGGGGACGGCATGAGCATTTCGCGGCGCCGCATCACCCTATCGACCTCAGGCGTGGTGCCGTTCATCGAGCCGACCGGGCGCGAAATCGATGTGATGCTGGCCATTTCGCTCCATGCCGTCAATGACGATCTGCGCGACGTCTTGGTGCCGATCAACAAGAAGTATCCGCTGGCCGCATTGCTCGAGGCCTGCCGCAATTATCCCGGCCTGTCCAATGCGCGGCGCATTACCTTTGAATATGTGATGCTGGACGGGATCAATGACAGCGATGCCGATGCGCGCGAACTGGTGCGCCTGCTCGCCAACATCCCCGCCAAGATCAACCTGATCCCCTTCAATCCCTGGCCGGGCAGCAATTACGGCACTTCGCCCTCGGCGCGGATCGAGCGCTTTGCCGATATCGTCAACAAGGCCGGCTATGCCAGCCCGGTGCGCACCCCGCGCGGCCGCGATATCTTTGCCGCCTGCGGCCAGCTCAAGAGCGAGACCGAACGGCTGAGCAAGCGGGACCGCGAAGCGTTGGCGGGATAGGATGGGACGGCCATCGCAGCGCCGGATCGAGGCAGCCATCGCGGCCGCAGAAGCCGCTGCCGCTCGCCTCGTGCCCGATATCTGCCCGTTGTGCCGGCGGCCCATTCCGCACCAGGCCAAATCGAGCCGCCACCATCTGGTGCCGCGCCTCAAGGGCGGCACGCATCTGGGCACGGTGCGCCTGCACCAGATCTGCCACAGCGCGATCCATGCCCGGTTTTCGGAAACCGAACTCGCCGGCACGCTGAGCGATGTCGTGGCGCTCCGTTCGGATCCCGAATTGGCCGCCTTCATCGCCTGGGTGCGGACCAAGCCGCCGAGCTTTCACGCGCCGACCCGCATGACGCAGCAGCGCCGTGAACAGCGGGCCAACGCGCGGTTCTCCTGAGCGCTTCGGCTAATCGCGGGTGATGACCCAGATCGCGTGGATCAGCCCGGGGAAATATCCCAACAAAGTCAGCAGGATATTGAGCCAAAACTGCAAGCCGATGCCGACCTGGAGGAACACCCCTACAGGCGGGATAATGACGGAAAGAATGATGCGCAGTACGTCCATGATTTGCCCCCTTGTTGCGGAGGGGCAAACGAGTAGCGGCGCGATATGTTCCTACCGCCGCCCCTCGGCCAACAGGATCGTCGCGGCGGAGAGGTTAAACTGTCACCAATGGGTATAGCACACCACTTTCCCCCTGCTAACAATATGAGCTATCCTTTCACAATGCATCACGATGCAAATCAGCACCAAATCATTGGTACCGGCACCTACACAGTGGCGGAAGCAAGAAAATTGTCCGGCGTTCCAACGACTCGTATCAACCGCTGGTTGCGGGGCCGCGCCCGACACCATCATGATAAGATCGTTCACGACGAGCCGCTGTGGGCGGCACAATTGCCATCGTTTGAGGGACGTCTGTATCTCGGGTTTCGAGACCTCATTGAATTACGGATGGTCGAAGCTTTCCGTCGCCAGAAAATATCGTTGCCTTACTTGCGTAAAGTTGTCCAAGCCGCTCGCGATATCATCGGCGATACGCACCCATTCTCAACATCGGCGTTCAAAACAGATGGTCGCCGCCTGTATTTTGAGGTCATTTCCAAGACTGACGAGCCCCGGCTTATTGAAGTTCTCAGTGGGCAGCACGTCTTCCACTCGATCGTCTCCGTTGGTCTCAAAGATGTTTGGTTTGCGGATGGAGTAGCTTCTTTATGGTTACCCGAAGCTGGCAATGGCGAGGTCGTCATTGATCCAGCGCGATCGTTTGGTGCTCCGGTTCTGCGGCGCTATGGAGTGCCGACAATCACCATCTTCGAAGCAGTCTTGGGCGGGCGAAGTGTGACACAGGTCAGCGCCGATTTCGAAATCGATCAAAAGTCGGTTCGAGCCGCGATGGCATTCGAAAGCAAAATCGCGGCGTGAAACTGCTGTTCGACCACAATGTGTCGCCCAAGGTTGCAAGGGCGGTTCACGAGTTGATCAGAGCAGATTTTTCCGAAGCCGCCGCCCTGCGCGATAAATTTCCACCAGACACAGCGGACTCGGACTGGATAAGCCAACTCGGCCGGGAGAAGGGTTGGGCGGTCGTGTCAGGTGACCGGCGGATTGCCAAGAACAAAGCCGAACGTGCCGCATGGCTTCAAACCGATTTGGTCGGCTTCTTTATGGAACCGTCACTGACAGCTCTCGACCCACTGCAACAAACCGCTCGTTTATTGTTCTGGCTTCCGCTGATGGGGGCTCAACTCAAACTTATCAGCGGCCCCGCACTGTTCTCGCTGCCACTCAAAGCCACGTCTCGAATGAGGCAACTTTAGCGCAGGTTATTTCCGCCCTTCGGCCAAAAGGATCGTCGCGGCGAAGGCGGTGAACACACTCGCGAAGGTCCAGTTCAGGGCGCGGCTCACCCAGACATTGGTTTGCAGCACGCCCGCCAGTTTTTCGGCGGCGAGCACCATGGCGATCGCGAGCGGGATGGAGACGAGGATGAACTCGGCGCCCAGGAAAAACAGTTTGGCGGGTGCTGCCGCGTCATGGCGATCGACGAACTGGGGCAGAAAGGTCATGAAGAACAGCAGCACCTTGGGGTTGAGCAGGTTGATGCCGACCCCGGTGGCAAAGCTTTCGCCCAGCGTTGGCATGCGGGCGGCGCGGGCGGCCAGCCGCAAGCCGCCGCCATGCATGATGGCCTGCCAGGCGAGCCACAGCAGATAGACAGCGCCGGCGATCTTGAGCAGCCAGAAGGCGGTGGGCGCGGCGACGATCAGCACCGAGATGCCCAGGGCGACCAGGGTGGTGTGCACGACGATGCCGGTCATGGCGCCGGCGGCGGTGGCAAAACCATGGGCGCGGCCGTAATTGATGGTGCGCGACATCTGCAGCGCCATGTCGGGCCCGGGGGTGATGGCGAGCACGAAGGCGGCCAGCGCGAAGGCCAGGATGACGGGCAGGTCGGGCACGAAAGCGGGCATGATGGCCTGAAAGAAATTGCGTGCGGACAATTGCACGCGCCAGCGCACCTGACTAGGGTGCGCCCGATTTACGGCCCGCTGGCGGGTGTTCGAGGACAAGCGCAGAAGAGCAATGGCAAAAGACATCAAGAAAATCGTGCTGTCCTATTCGGGCGGGCTCGACACGTCCATCATGCTCAAGTGGCTGCAGGAGCATTACCAGGCCGAGATCATCACCTTCACGGCCGATCTGGGCCAGGGCGAGGAACTCGAGCCGGCGCGCCGGAAGGCCGAGATGTTCGGCATCAAGGACATCCGCATCGTGGATGTGCGCGAGGAGTTCGTGCGCGATTTCGTGTTTCCGATGTTCCGCGCCAATACGCTCTATGAGGGACAATACCTGCTTGGCACCTCGATCGCCCGTCCGGTCATCGCCAAGCATCTGGTCGAGATCGCGCGCGAAACCGGGGCCGACGCGATCGCCCATGGCGCCACCGGCAAGGGCAATGACCAGGTCCGGTTCGAGCTGACCGCCAATGCCCTGATGCCGGACCTCAAGGTGATCGCGCCCTGGCGCGAATGGGAGTTGCGCAGCCGCACCGCGCTGCTGGCCTATGCCGAAAACAACCAGATCCCGATTGCCAAGGACAAGCGCGGCGAGGCGCCGTTCTCGGTGGATGCCAACCTGCTGCATACGTCCTCGGAGGGCCTGGTGCTGGAAGATCCGGCGGTTCCGGCGCCCGACTACGTGGCGCAGCGCACCGTCGATCCCGAGCAGGCGCCCGATACGGCCGAAATCATCACCATCGGCTTCGAGAGGGGCGATCCGGTCTCGGTCGATGGGGTGACGCTGTCGCCGGCCAGCCTTCTCACCCGGCTGAACGAATTGGGCGGCAAGCATGGCGTGGGGCGGCTGGACCTGGTGGAAAACCGTTTCGTCGGCATGAAGTCGCGGGGGCTCTACGAAACGCCGGGCGGCACGATCCTGCTGGTGGCGCATCGCGGCATCGAATCGATCACGCTGGACCGGGGCGAGGCGCATCTCAAGGATGAGCTGATGCCCAAATATGCCGAGCTGATCTATAACGGTTTCTGGTTCGCGCCCGAACGCGAAATGCTGCAGGCGCTGATCGACAAGAGCCAGCAATTCGTGACCGGGGAGGTCAGCGTCAAGCTTTACAAGGGCAGCGCCTCGGTGATCGCGCGGACCTCGCCCTATTCGCTCTATTCGATGGACCTGGTCACGTTCGAGGAAGGCGCGGTGGCCTATGACCACAAGGATGCCGAGGGCTTCATCCGCCTCAACGGGCTGCGCCTCAAGACCTATGCGGCGCGCAATCGCAAGGCGGGACGCTGAACCGGGCAAGGGGCGCCGCTACCCCTTGCCATGCGCAGTTCACCCGATGGTTTTAAGCCCGCATTAAGCGGGGGTCGATAGCGTGTCATCCCAGCGTCATGCAGAATGCACAGGCGGGAGACGGATCGGGTGCGGGCAGAAGACGCTGGCAGCTTGAACGACATGGGCGAAGCCCTGCTACTCGACGCAGCGCTCGAGAGCATTCCTTATGGCTTTTGCGTCTGGTCGCCGCAGTTCCGCCTGGTGATGTGGAACAAGAACTACCGCGATATCTATGGGTTTCCCTTGTCGGCGCTGCGCCGGGGGATGACGCTGGAAGAGGTGGTCGACCTGTCGACGCGGCTGGGCAACCATCCCGATCTCAGTCCCGGCGCGTTTTACGAGACCTATACCAGTGACCTGTTGGCCAACCAGAGCGGGGCCCGTGCCAAAAGCCAGGAAGTGGTGCAGGGCGGGCGCGTCATCGAAACGGCCCATGTGTACTCGTCCAATATCGGCTGGGTGGTCACGCACGAAGATGTGACCGAGGCGATGGCGCGCACCGAACTGGTGCAAAAGCGCAAGCTGGAGCTGGAACGGCAGAACATCCGGCTGGATGCGGCGGTCAACAATATCAGCCAGGGCCTGTGCATGTTCGATGCGCGCGGGCGACTGGTCATCTGCAACCAGCCCTATGTCAAGATCTACAACCTGCCCGAAAAGATGATCAAGCCGGGCACCCAGCTCGAGGATATCCTGGGCCATCTGTTCGATGTGGGGATGAGCGCCGGCGGCACGCGCGAGGATTATATCACCTGGCGGCGCGAGGTAATCGCAGCGGGTGAATATGGCAAGAATATCCACGAGCTCAATGGCCGCACCATCATGATGCAGCACCATCCGATGAAGGACGGCGGCTGGGTCTCCACCCATGAGGATATTACCGAGCAGCGCCAGAACGAGGCGCGCATCCGCCATCTGGCGCGCCATGACGGGCTGACCGACCTGCCCAATCGCATCGAGTTCCTCGAGCAGATGGCCAAGGCCGAGGCGGGGCTGGCGCGGGGCGAAATGGCGGCGGTGCTCTATATCGACCTTGATCATTTCAAGGCGGTCAACGACACGCTGGGCCATGCGGTGGGCGACGAGGTGATCAAGCAGGCTTCGGCGCGGCTCTGGGGCACGACGCGCGAAACCGATATCCTGGCGCGGCTGGGGGGCGACGAGTTCGCGCTGCTGATGCGCCCGGTCGAGGATGCGGCCGATGCGGCGCGCGTCGCCGATCGCATCATCAAGTCGATCGCCGCCCCGTTCATGATCGGGGGCAAGCAGATCGAAATCGGCGCCAGCGTCGGCATCGCCGTGGGTCCGGGCGACGGCACCGCCACCGATACGCTGGTCAAGAATGCCGACCTGGCGCTCTACAAGGCCAAGAGCGAAGGCCGCTCGACCTATCACTTTTTCGAAGCCGGCATGGATGCCGTGCTGCAATTGCGCCGCTCGATCGAGGGCGGGTTGCGCCTGGCGCTGCAGCGGCACGAATTGCGGCTGGTGTATCAGCCGCTGCTGGGCCTGGCCACCAACCGGGTGACGTGCGTGGAGGCGCTGCTGCGTTGGGACCATGGCGAGCACATGATTTCCCCGGCCGAATTCATTCCCATTGCCGAGGAAACCGGGCTGATCGTGCCGATCGGGGAATGGGTGCTGCGCCAGGCTTGCCTTGTGGCGGCGAGCTGGCCGGGCAATGTGCGCATCGCGGTCAACCTGTCGCCGGTGCAGTTCAAGAACCGCGACCTGGTGGCGCTGGTCAAGTCGGCGCTGGCCGATGCCAAGCTGCCGGCCAAGCGGCTGGAGCTGGAAATCACCGAATCCCTGCTGCTGGCCGATAACGACACCACCCTCAAGGCGCTGCACGATCTGCGCGCCATGGGCGTGCGCATCTGCATGGACGATTTCGGCACCGGCTATTCCTCGCTGAGCTATCTGCGCAGTTTTCCGTTCGACAAGATCAAGATCGATCGCTCGTTCATGCGCGACCTGACCTCGCGGGGCGATAGCCTGGCCATCATCAAGGCAGTGATCGGGTTGGGGCAGAGCCTGGGCATGTCGACCACCGCCGAGGGCGTCGAAACCGAAGCGCAACTCGAAATGGTGCGCAGCCAGGGGTGTGACGAGGTGCAGGGCTTCCTGTTTTCGCCCCCGCTGCCGCCGGCCGCCCTGGCCAATCTCTTGCACAGCGAAGCCGCCAGCCGCCACACGCGGCATAAAAAAGCGTCTTGAGCCGCCGCGATATCAGGAATTTGCAGCGGCGCGCGCCAACGCGCTTGCGTAGGCCAAGTTCCGCGATTGCGCGGATTTCCGATGACGGACTAGCGTGTGTTAATGCCGTAACCAAGATGAAACTTACCCCGTTTGAGCCCGTAACTGATCGCAAGCGTCAGTCAAGCCAAGCCGCAGGTTGACCCCTGCATCACGGGAGATTTCAGATGGAAATCGCACTCAATACCGCCCGACGCCGCCTCCTTAAATGGGGTGGTGCCGCTGCCGCGACTGTTGCCGTATCGGGTGCCTGGTTGCCCAATTTCGGCATATCGGCCGCTCTCGCCGCCGATCTTGGCGAGGGCGACGTCGGCGTTCTGAATTACGCCTATGCGCTCGAGCAGCTCGAGGCGGCCTTCTATACCCAAGTGATCGCCACGCCGTTCTCGAGCATGCAGCAAAACGATCAGGTCATCCTGACCTCGATCCGCGACCATGAAATCGCCCATCGCGATTTCCTCAAGAAGGCCTTGGGCCGCAATGCTATTGGCGATCTCGAGGTGGACTTTTCGGCCGTCGATTTCGGCAGCCGCCGCAGCGTCCTGGGCACGGCGGACGTGTTCGAAAACCTGGGCGTCGCCGCCTATAACGGGGCCGGCCAGTTGATCGAGAATGTCGACTACCTGGCTGCTGCCGGCTCGATCGTCTCGATCGAGGCACGCCATGCCGCCGCCATCGCCGATCTGCTCAAGCCCTATAGTGCCGACTCCGTGGGGCGCGGCCATGTCGATGCCAAGGGCCTCGATGGGGCCCTGCTGCCGAGCCAGGTGCTGCCGCAGGCGGCGCCGTTCATCAAGACTCCCGTCACCGCCAATTCGCTCGCGTAAGGATCGCACAAAATGAACGACCATAATTTTGTTCTAAGCGAGATCGAACCCGAACTCGCCGATACCATCGTCGCGGGCCGTCGCGATATCTTCGCCCGTTATGCCAAGCGGGCCGGTTTTCTGGCCAGCGCTCCCCTGGTGCTGGCGCTCGCCTCCAACCAGGCGTTCGGGCAGGCTTTGCCCAAAAAGATCGAGGACGTGCTCAACTTCGCGCTGACGCTGGAATATCTCGAAGCGGCGTTTTATGAGGCCGGCAACACGGCAGGCGGGCTGATCCCGTCCAAATACCGGACCGTGTTCCGCACCATCGGGCAGCACGAAACCGCCCATGTCAAGCTGCTGCAAAGCGTGCTCGGCGCGGCGGCGGTAGCGGCGCCCAACGTCGATTTCACCGCCGGCGGGCAGTATGCCGACGTGTTTTCCAACTTCGATACCTTCCTGACCCTCAGCCAGACCTTCGAGGACCTGGGTGTCGCCGCCTATAAGGGGCAGGCGGGCAATCTGATCGGCTCCAACGAGGTCCTGACCGTGGCGCTGCAGATCCACTCGGTGGAAGCGCGCCATGCCTCCGAAGTGCGCCGCATCGGGCTCAAGCTGGGCTGGGACGGCGCCTTCGACAAGCCGCTGAGCAAGTCGGCCGTGCTGGCTGCGGCCACGCCGTTCCTGGCTTAAGCGCAGGCCGGACGGTTCGCCGCGCCCTGCACCGGGCGCGGCGTTTTTGTGCGTGATGTGGGATGGGCGTGTGGCATTTCGCTGTCTCACCTCGCCCCTCCGGGGAGAGGTCGGCGCGCAGCGCCGGGTGAGGGGTGCGATGTCGAAGCTCGCCCCTCACCCGCGACGACCCGCTTGCAGCGGCTCGTCTTGCCCTCTCCCCATAGGGGCGAGGGGACCAAGGAGCCGCAAGCCTTGAGAACCGGTCAGTCCCTCGCAACCCACCTCTGCGTGCCCGGCGCTTGTGGAAAACGCGGTTCTGCTGTAAGGCAGCCCCAACTGCGCCAGTTCTCTTGTTTTCGCGAGGGGCGGCGCCATGTTATTCCTGCATGGTTCAGCCGTTTTGCGCCGCCCCCTTTCGCGGCGCAAGGTTTTGGGATCATGCCAAAGAGGCTCGATTCCCTATGTCTTTGCGCAATATCGCCATCATTGCCCACGTTGACCACGGCAAGACCACGCTGATCGACGTCCTGCTCAAGCAGTCCGGCTCGTTCCGCGAGAACGAGCGCGTCGAAGAGCGCGCCATGGACTCCAATGATATCGAGCGCGAGCGCGGCATCACGATCCTTGCCAAGGTCACGTCCCTGCTCTGGAAAGACACGCGCATCAATATCGTCGACACCCCCGGCCATGCCGATTTCGGCGGTGAAGTCGAGCGCATCCTGTCCATGGTCGATGGCGTGGTGATCCTGGTGGATGCCGCCGAAGGCCCGATGCCACAGACCAAGTTCGTGCTCGGCAAGGCCTTGGCGCAGGGCCTGCGCCCGATCGTTGCCATCAACAAGATCGACAAGGCCGACGAGCGGCATCTCGAAGTGCTCGAGGAAATCTTCGATCTGTTCATCGCGCTGGACGCGACGCCCGAGCAGCTCGATTTCCCGGTGCTCTACGGTTCGGCCAAGCAGGGCTGGATGAGCGAGCAGCCCGAAGGCCCCAAGGACAATCTGGGCCCGCTGCTCGACAAGGTCATCGACTACGTCAAGGAACCCAAGGTCGAGGACGGCCCGTTCCGCATGCTGGTCACCACCATCGAGCGCAACCCGTTCCTGGGCCGCATCCTGACCGGCCGCATCTTTTCGGGCGTCGTCAAGGCAGGCGATGCCATCCATACGCTCAACCGTGAGGGCAAGATCGTCGAAAAGGGCCGCGTCTCCAAGGTCCTGGCTTTCCGTGGCCTTGAGCGCACGCCGGTCGATATCGGGGAAGCCGGCGATATCGTCGCCATTGCGGGCCTGGAAACCTCGACCGTGGCCGATACCATTTCGGTGCCGCAGAACATGACGCCGCTGGCGTCCAAGCCGATCGATCCCCCGACCCTGTCGGTGACCTTCCGCATCAATGACGGCCCGCTGGCCGGTCGCGAAGGCGACAAAGTGCAGTCGCGCGTAATCCGCGAGCGCCTGATGCGCGAAGCCGAAGGCAATGTCGCCATCAAGGTGACGCCCGGCGACGACAACGACTCTTTCGACGTGGCCGGCCGCGGCGAATTGCAGCTGGCCGTCCTGATCGAAAACATGCGCCGCGAAGGCTTCGAATTGACCATCGGGCGCCCCAAGGTGCTGATGCGCGAAGTCGATGGCGTCAAGATGGAGCCGATCGAGGAAGTCATCATCGACGTCGATGACGAATATACCGGCACCGTCGTGCAAAAGATGACCGAGCGCAAAGGCGATCTGGTCGAAATGCGCGCCTCCGGCATCGGCCGCACCCGCATTCGCCTGCATGTCCCAACCCGGAGCCTGATCGGCTACCAGCCCGAATTGCTGTCCGATACCCGCGGCACCGCCATCTTCAACCGCCTGTTCTATGAATTCGCCCCGTTCAAGGGCGACCTGCCGGGCCGTCGCACCGGCGTTCTGATCTCCAACGGCACCGGCCAGTCCGTGGCTTTCGCCTTGTGGAACCTGGAGGATCGCGGCCCGATCATGATCGACTCGGGCGTCGATATCTATGAAGGCATGATCATCGGCGAGCACTCGCGCGAGAACGACCTCGAAGTCAACGCGCTCAAGGGCAAGCAGCTGACCAATATCCGCACCACCTCCAAGGACGAAGCGGTGCGCCTGACCACGCCCAAGAAGCTGACGCTGGAGCAATCGCTGGGCTATATCGCCGAGGACGAATATGTCGAGGTGACCCCCAAGTCGATCCGCCTGCGCAAGATCTGGCTCGACCCCAACGATCGCAAGCGCGCCATGCGCGGGGCCAAGGTCGGCTGAGGCTGAACTTCGCTTTTCGGGCGCTAACACCCCCTCCCAGCCTCCCCCATCAAGGGGGAGGTGTCTGCCGGTGGGTTGAACTGGATCGAGCTCCATGAGTGGAGAGAAACCTCCCCCTTGATGGGGGAGGTAGGAGGGGGTGGCCGTTTAGTCCCGATCCGCGTCCAAATCCCAGGAGCATCCCATGAGTGAATGGATCATCGGCTTCGTCACCCAATGGGGCTATCTCGGGATTTTCCTGATGATGGTGGCCGAAAACATCTTTCCCCCCATTCCGTCCGAGCTCATCATGCCGTTCGCCGGCTTTGCCGCGGCCAATGGTGATCTCAATGTCGTCGGCGTGGTGATCGCCGGCGTGCTCGGCTCGCTCTTGGGCACCTTTGCCTGGTATGCCGCAGCGCGGCTGCTGGGGCTCGAGCGGTTCCGGCGGTTGTGCAACCGCTTCGGGCGCTTCGCCACCATTTCCGAGGATGACATCGACAAGGCCGTGCATTGGTTCGCGCGCTATGGCCAATGGGCCGTGCTGCTCGGGCGGCTGGTGCCGGCGATCCGCACGCTGATCTCGGTGCCGGCGGGGCTGGCCGCCATGCCCTTGTGGAAATTCCTCATCGTTTCGGCCATCGGCACGACGATCTGGACCGCCTTCCTCACCGCTGCCGGCTACCTGCTGCACGAGCATTACGACGCCGTCGCGGGCTGGGTCGATCCCGTCTCCACCGCCGTCGTCGCCGTCGCCATGGTGATCTATGTCTGGCGCTTCGTGACGTGGAAACCCATCAAGACGATCGGCTGATCCGGCGCTGCGCAACAGCATGCCCTGGCCGGCTTCAGGCGCTCAATCGCCGCACTTGTGAGTTCGGCAAAGCCGCCTTACATACGGCCACAGTGCGGCTGCCGCGGGCGTCGACGACACAGGGGACCTTAATGATCGCTTTGCTGCAGACCCTCTCCATGGTGCTGACCCTGGTCTGGTGGGTGTTTCTCATCATGATCATCATGAGCTGGCTGATATCGTTCAACGTCATCAATACCCGCAACGGGTTCGTCGCCGGGCTGTGGCAGGTGGTCAACGCCATCACCGAGCCGATCCTGCGCCCGATCCGCCGCGTGATCCCGCCGGTCAACGGGTTCGACCTGTCGCCGATCATCGTCTTCATCATCATCTTCTTTCTGCAGTCGTTCATCGCCAACGACCTGCCGCGGCTGTTGCGGCTGTACTAGGGGCGCGGTGGCACGTCCTCGTGGTTCGAGGGTCGGCTATGCCTCCCGCCTCACCATGAGGACTACTCACACACCGGCTATTCGCCAGTAGCCCTCATGGTGAGGCGCGAGCTCTTGCGAGCCTCGAACCACGAGGGCGTGGTACACACGCCGCCGCGACAAAACATCGCAATTCCCATTGCTTAAGCCAAAACAATCCCGCTAAGCTCGGCAGACGAGAAGGCCCGCGAAGGGCCGGAGCGACCGATCCCAGAATCGGCGCCCGGCGGGGACTTCGGAGGACCCTAGTTTGAGGACAAGTCTATGACTTTGGCATTGTGGCTGATCGTCGTGTGCGGCGGTCTGTCTATCGTTTATGGCGTGATCACCACGCAAGCCCTGCTGGCGGCCGATGCGGGTTCGGCGCGGATGCAGGAAATTTCGGCGGCGGTGCGCGAGGGCGCCTCGGCCTATCTCAAGCGGCAATATACCACCATCGCCATTGTCGGCGTGGTGATCCTGATCGCCGCATTCTTTCTCCTGGGCATCTATGCCGCCATCGGTTTCCTCCTCGGCGCGGTGCTGTCGGGCGCCGCCGGGTTCATAGGCATGAACGTTTCGGTGCGGGCCAACGTGCGGGTGGCGCAGGCGGCCACGACCTCGCTGGCCAAGGGACTGGACCTGGCGTTCAAGTCCGGCGCGGTTACCGGCATGCTGGTGGCGGGGCTGGGCCTTCTGGGCGTCACGCTCTATTTCATGATCCTGACCGGCATGGGCGTTGCGCCCATCAGCCGCACGGTGATCGATTCGCTGGTGGCGCTGTCGTTCGGCGCCTCGCTGATCTCGATCTTTGCCCGGCTGGGCGGGGGCATCTTCACCAAGGGCGCCGATGTGGGCGGGGACATGGTGGGCAAGGTCGAGGCCGGCATTCCCGAGGACGATCCGCGCAATCCCGCCACCATTGCCGACAATGTGGGCGACAATGTCGGCGATTGCGCCGGCATGGCGGCGGACCTGTTCGAAACCTATGTGGTCACCATCGTCGCCACCATGGTCTTGGCGGCGATCGTCTTGCCCGAGGCCTACAAGCTGGCCGGCATGGTCTTGCCGCTGGCGATCGGGGGCGCCTGCGTCGTCACCTCGATCATCGGCACCTATTTCGTCAAGCTGGGGCCCTCCAACAACATCATGGGCGCGCTCTACAAGGGCATCATCGCCACCGGCGTGCTGTCGCTGATCGTGCTGCTGCCGGTGCTGGCGCTGGTGTTCGGCGATCTCAATGCGGCGCTGGGCACGGCGGAAAAGGCGTTCACGCCCTGGTCGCTGTTCTGGTGCGGCGTCACCGGCCTTGCCATTACCGGGCTGATCATCGTCATCACCGAATATTATACCGGCACCAATCGGCGCCCGGTCAATTCCATCGCCGAGGCCTCGGTCACCGGGCACGGCACCAATGTCATCCAGGGCCTGGCGGTCTCGCTGGAATCCACCGCGCTTCCGGCCCTGGTCATCATCGCCGGCATCATCATCACCTATAATCTGGCGGGCCTGTTCGGCATCGCCTTTGCCGTCGCCACCATGCTGGCGCTGGCCGGCATCGTCGTGGCGCTCGACGCGTTCGGGCCGGTCACGGATAACGCCGGCGGCATCGCCGAAATGGCCGGGCTCGACAAGGACGTGCGCCGCAATACCGATGCGCTCGACGCGGTGGGCAATACCACCAAGGCGGTCACCAAGGGCTATGCCATCGGCTCGGCGGGCCTGGGCGCGCTGGTGCTGTTTGCCGCCTATACGCAGGATCTGCAATATTTCGTCGCCGAGGCGGCCGAAGGCAGCTTCTTTTACGGCATGGCGGCGGTCAATTTCTCGCTGGCCAATCCTTACGTCGTCGTCGGCTTACTGTTCGGAGGCCTGTTGCCCTTCCTCTTTGGCGGCATGGCGATGACGGCGGTGGGCCGGGCCGCGCAATCGGTGGTGGTGGAAGTTCGCCGCCAGTTCAAGGCCGATCCGGGCATCATGGCAGGCACGTCCAAGCCCGATTACGCCAAGGCCGTGGACATGCTGACCCAGGCCGCCATTCGCGAAATGATCGTGCCCTCGCTCCTGCCGGTGCTCTCGCCCATCGTGGTCTTTGCCGTCATCTTCTGGATCGCCGGCCGCGCCGAGGGCTTCGCCGCGCTCGGCGCCATGCTGATGGGCGTCATCGTCACCGGCCTGTTCGTCGCCATCTCCATGACCGCCGGCGGCGGCGCCTGGGACAACGCCAAAAAGAGCTTCGAAGACGGCTTTACGGACTCGCACGGCGTGGTGCACCACAAGGGCGGCGATGCGCACAAGGCCAGCGTGACGGGGGATACTGTTGGTGATCCGTACAAGGATACGGCGGGACCGGCGGTGAACCCGATGATCAAGATTACCAACATTGTGGCCCTGCTGCTGTTGGCGGTGTTGGCGCATTAGGGGTAAGCGATGATCCACGTCTTTCCAGCGGAGAGGTCGGCGCGCATTGCCGGATGAGAAGCTTGGATCAACCGGAATGATAAGGCCCGGGCTGGCGTTCGGGCTTTCGTTTGCAATATGCCTATCTGTTGATAGGCTATATTGGTAAGGCTATCTGATTGCTGTCGTCGACCCGCAACACACCAAGCAATTGCCAAGTTTGGGGTCGTTTGGCTTGATTGCCTACTGCGAAGACCATTCCACGCTTTACATAATCAACATTAAAAACTTGGTCCATCCAGCCAAGTACTTCTTTCTCGGATTGGCCGCGCTGCCGACCCAAGAAGTACATTGCATGGGCCTCCCAATCTCCGTTAGAAAAATCGTGATTAGATTCAGCATCTGAGAACTTGAATCTAAAGTCGAAGGGGGTAGGTTCTAACGCTGCCAGGTCTTCGTCAAAGAAAGAAGACTGGGAAGCCGCTAACTTGTATGTGTTTCGCTCCTGCCCTATTTGTTCCTCAGTTTTTCGCTTGTACACGAAACGGGGGTTTATAGGCCTTATCAAGGCCAGAGAGTCGCCTCGTTCCGCCGCGCTCGTTATCGAAGATAGAACAAGCGGATTTAGGATTTTAGCTCGCTCAGATTTTGGCATTTCCTTTCCAACGACGATGCTATCTTCAAATACTCGACAGCTTTCTCGCCGTTGATCGTGCGGTGGCCTGCCGTATTTGAAATCGACATAATCCCACCGTTTGAAAGTGGCAGCTTCTTTCAAGTGCCTAAATCTAATCGGGTATAGTCTTTTAAATTGGCCTTCGGGCGTTACACCAGCACAGCATACAGTTTCGCCATGTTTGGAACTACGCTGCGGCAACGCCTTCACGAGGATTGTAACTCGGCAACTTTGCAGCGTTCCGGATGTATCGCTCGGGATCATCGGCAAAAAGATGGAAGGTTTCGAAATCTGTCAATGTTTCCGTCACAAGTGACCGGTGACAGGTCTTTGGGTCGCGTTCGAAGCAAAGCAAGCATGTAGGCTTTTCTCCTGCAGCCACGGCCAGAGATTTCGTGGCTGTTCGAGCTGCCTCAGAATCAAGATGACCTAAATATATCGCGCGAAATTCATCCAGCAAGCCGGCCTTTGCTGCTTCTCTGCCCGCTTTTGGATCGCCAAGGTCGATGAAATGACGGTATTCAATACCTTCCACCTCTAGCCGAGACGCCAGAGATTTTTTGGAAAAGCCCTTCTTCCTAGATAGTGCAACAGCTCGTACATCTACGAGGCATTGAACACCCACCGTCTTTAACGTTGCGACAAAACGCTCGATGTCCGTTCCTTCGTATCCCACCGTGTATATAACGCTCATGGTGTTCCTGGTGTTTCTG
Organism: uncultured Devosia sp.; assembly: GCF_964244875.1. Taxonomy (NCBI): domain Bacteria; kingdom Pseudomonadati; phylum Pseudomonadota; class Alphaproteobacteria; order Hyphomicrobiales; family Devosiaceae; genus Devosia; species uncultured Devosia sp. Next base: position 214,621 of record NZ_CAXTKA010000004.1, on the reverse strand, counting down.
AATGAGTTCCTCAACCAAATGAGCCTGTCTTGAGTTGGTTCGTACAAATTTGATCGCCGTATGAGAATCCTACGGAAGGGTTTGCAGAAAAGAAACGGGCGACATTGGTCGAGCTACATTTTTTTCGACGGCGTACCATCAATGGCACCATGGCAGTACGTTGCTCATTGTTAATCTTGACGGCTTGATATCCACTGGCCCCAACCTCCCCCTTGCGGGGAGGGAAGCGAGATAGGACCTAGCTTCAGCTAAGTCCGTGATCGAGCAAGGTGGGGGATGGTTTAGCCCTGATGGATCGGGCCAAACTTCCCGCACCCTTGATCTCTCCCCGCAAGGGAGCGTGCCGACTAAAGTGTTCTTATCCGGCGCCCTGAGCGCCTCACCCACGGAGCCTACCCTCGCCCCTTGAGGGAGAGGGACAGACCTGACGCGTTCAGCGGAAGGTCAGGGTGAGGGGTGCTGCGCCATCCCATGCTTTGATGCTTGCAGTAAGCGACCCCTCATCCGCCCTTCGGGCACCTTCTCCCTCAAGGGGAGAAGGGGGGCGACGACTAGGGTCAGCGGTTGAGGTTTGGACACATCCACTGGTGGAACCTTCCCCCCTGTGGGTACGATAGGACTTAACGTTGCTCAGTCCGGGAGGCTCCGTCGCCAATGCCCTCCCACCCACGGTGTCATTCCGGCGCAGGCTGGAACCCATCCCGAGATATTGCCACTGCCGCGAGGTCGTGGTGAGGAACGAGCGATCCTGCCACGTCCTCGTGGTTCGAGGGTCGCTGCGCTCCCACCTCACCATGAGGACTACTGGGAAATCGCGATTTATAAGTAGCCCTCATGGTGAGGCGCGAGTGCTTACGGGCCTCGAACCACGAGGGCGTGCCCCTTTCGCCATTCGCGCATGGCTCGCATGGCCTTGCTTGCTCAAATCGCTCCACTGGAGCGATTTGCCCTGCGGGCCGCTCGCAAGTCCCCCTTATCCCCGCCCCCTCCGCCTGCGCCTACACTCCCCCCCATTGCCCATGCCAGAGCGCGATCATGACGAGTGATGAGCGTGGGAACAGCCGGGGAGCCTGGGTCGCCAGGGTCCCGCATGGACGCCGACAACCAGCCGGGATGGCGGGGGTGGCGATCGGGGCAAGGTGCGTCCTGCCGGATCGTCGTTGCCGTTGATAAATCCGGCCCGCAAGGGTGGCTGCTCGAGGCGCATGCGCAAAATCCCGGCGCGATGGCGAGACCCGAGTTTCACCTTATCGCGGTTCTACCCGCTTCGAGACTTTGGTCTCGCCATTGCCGCTCGATCCGAACCGCCCGGCTTGCCGCGCGGCGCTGGCGTGCGCCTAGCCGCCGTTCTGCCGCGCCAGCATGCCGGTCGCCAGGTCGCGCACCGTGGTCCAGGTGATGGTGGGAAAGCGGGCATTGTCGATGGGGTTGAGCTTGGCTTTGCCGCTCATCATGTTGCGGGTGTATTGCAGTTGCTGCCAGCGGGGGAATTGCTCGGTTTCCCCGCCCGGATCGGCGGCGCGGGTGGTGGCGATGGCCTGGCCCAGATCCTCGATGCTGCCGGCGCGCACCAGCGTGAACGGGGTTCCGGTCAATTGCTCGCCCAAGGCGGCCAGACCCGACGGGCTGATCTGGTCGCCCGCCACCCGCACATAGCGCTGTGCCTGCGGGTCGAGCGCGGCCAGTGCCGTTGCCATGGCGGTATCGTCCATGGTGGTCAGATCGAACATCTGGTCGGGCTCGCCCCAATAGGTGACGCTGTGGGTCTTGAGGTCGAACAGGGGCATGCCATAGGCCAGAAGGTCCATGAACATGCCATTGAGCACCGATACAGGCTCGATCGGGGCGGCATCCACAATGGCGGCGAATTCGCGCCGCATGTCGAAATTGCGGTTGGGTTCGTCGGCCGTGCGGGTGAAATCGGCGGCGTAGTCGGAGGGAACGAAGCGCCTGACGCCGGCGGCCACGGCCGCCTCGAGCAGATCGGTCTGGGTGTCCACGATCACCTCGCGCAGGCCCTGCAGCGCCGAGATGACCACGTCGGCGCCCCGGAGCGCTGCCTGCAGTTGCCGGGGATCGGCCAGGTCGACCTTGACGATGGTGCAGCCGCTCGCGGACAGGCGCTCCAGCTTGTCCTCCCCCGTATCGGGCCGCACCAGCGCCCAGACCTGGGCATCGTTGCGGCGCAGGGCTGCGGCGATGCGCCCGCCGAGATTGCCGGTGGCGCCGGCCAGTGCAATGGTGGATGTCATGATGCGTCCTCATGGTTTGCCCTGCAACGCCGGGACGACGGGCAGGTTGCCTTGCGGCGCTGGTTCCGGGCAGCAGGAGATCATTATTGTGGAATAATCTGCCGTGACACCCTTGTATTAGCGATAATATGCCGTAAAACTCACCGCAGGGCCACGATGGCGCAAGGGAGAAGACCATGGGTGCGTTTCAAACGCTGGGACATATCAATTTCAAGACGCGGGATCTGGCGGCCTCGATCGCGTTTTATGAAACGCTGGGGTTCAAGCTGTTTCTCGAACTGACCGACGAGGACCACAAGCCCTGGATCGTCTATCTCAAGTTCGACGACAAGCTCTATCTCGAGCTGACGGGGGGCGGTGTCGCGCGCTCGCCGGGGCCGGAGCCGACCGGGTTCAACCACATGTGCATCACCGTCGATGATATCGAGGCGGCGGTGCGCGAACTGGACGCGGCCGGCATCGTGCTGATGAACCCGCTCAGTGACAAGAAGGGGCTCGACAACAATCGCGGCGCCTGGGTGGAAGATCCCGATGGCAACCGCATCGAATTGATGGAAATGGCGCCCGATTGCGTGCAGTACGATGCGATCAAGGCGTTCAATGCCGGCAAGGGCGTGACCAGCCTGGTGCGGCCGGTCAATCCGCGCACGTAACCGAAGTTATCCCCGGCAAGGGCAGGCGTGCGAGCATCCTGCCCCTGGCCCTAGATGCCGGGCCGGCGATGGCGCAGGTTGATCCAATAGAGCACGACAAGCCCGACGATAAACAGTGCCATGCCGATATAGAGCCATTGGCTCTGGCCGGACATGACGCTGCCGGCCAGCACATTGGCGCCTTGCAGCGTCCACGTCCCCCCCAGCAGCAGGCAGACGATCCCGACGATATTGCCCAGTATTTTCATGACGCGCTCCAGTGTTGGGCTGACGATGCGCCTGCGCCGGGATGCCGGCAAGTCACAATCGGGCCAGGCGCTCGAATGCGCTGGGCCGCGACGGGCCGGCCTCCAGCGCCTGGCCGATCAACCGGGCCGCCGTTTCAGGCCGCATGTGCGCGGTATCGAGCGTCAGATCGTAGATGCCGGGGACGTGCACCGCCTCCTGCCATTGCCGCACCGGGGCCGGCACGTCGGGGCCGCTGGCGTAAAAGCCATCCTGGGGATCGCTGTTGCGCCGCGCCATGATGACTTCGATGGGGCAGTGTACGCCGACAAACAGCACCGGCAGGCCTGCCAATTGCCGGGCACATCGGGGCAGGATGCCGAGCGGGGCGGAATACGCGTCGTGATGACCCAGATCGGCGACGACATCGAGGCCAAGCCGCGCATGGGCGGCGATGCTGGCATAAAGGGCGCTATAGAGCCGGGGCAGGAGCGGTTCCAGATCGGGCCGCTCGCCGCCGGGGCGCAGGCCGATGCCGGGGCGCAATTGCGGCGGGGTCGCCTTGGCGTAGATATCGACGCCCAGATTGATCCAGATGCCGGGCAGGCCGGCCTGGATCGCTGCGGCGATGGAGGATTTGCCCGAGCGCGGCGCGCCATTGAGAATGACGATGCGGCCCGGCGCGCTCATCGGGCGCTATCGGCCCCTGGCATGCATGGCGATGGAGTCGAGAATGACCTTCTTGGCATCCTCATAGCCGCCGACATGGGAAATCTTGGCCCATTTGCCGGGCTCCAGGTCCTTGTAATGGGTGAAGAAATGCTTGACCCGCTCGACCTGGATGGCCTGCATATCGCCGACATCCTTGACGTGGTCATACATGACGGTGAGCTTGCTGACCGGCACCGCCAGGATCTTTTCGTCCTGGCCGCCATCGTCTTCCATGAACAGCACGCCGAAGGGGCGGCAGCGCACCACCGCGCCGGGCACCAGGGGCCGCGAATTCATGACGATGACGTCGAGCGGATCGCCATCGCCGCACAGGGTATGGGGCACGAAGCCGTAATTGCCGGGATAGCGCATGGGGGTATAAAGGAAACGATCAACGAACAGCGCGCCCGAGGCCTTGTCGATCTCGTATTTGATCGGCTCGCCGCCCATGGGCACTTCGATGATGACGTTGAGATCGTCGGGCGGGTTCTTGCCGGTGGGGATGGCGTCGATGTTCATGGCGTGTCAGCTCCCGTTGATGCGGATGGCGCGCGTGTGGCCGCGTTCTGCCTATCTGGAGCCGCAAATGCAAGCCATATTGGGCCGACAATGCTATCGAACGAGGAGAAAACCGGCCATGAGCCAGACAATCGCGGTGCTGTCCAGCCTGGTTCTGGCAGGCTTTGCCGGCATGGCGCAGCCGACCCTTGCGGCGTTCAACAGCGCCTATAGCGATATCGACCTGGACCAATGCCTGGTGCTGGATGCCGATGATTTCGGCGCCAGCTGGGCCTGCCCGGGCTATAAGGGCTATCCGCTGATGGTGACGGAGGGCGATCTGCGGTTCAGCCTGGCCTATGGCTTCAATGTCGACAAGGAGCCGGCCCGCAACCAGACGCTGGCGCCGTTCAACCATCTGGGGCCAAAGCTGGAATGGCGGCTCAGCAATGCCAAGGGCCGCTGGCTGCCGGTGGCCACCATTGCCCGCTATTTCACCGCCGATATCGAAACCGGAGAGGACAAGGGGCAGGTGCTGGTGGTGACCCAGCTGGTCGAGGGCAATAGCTGCCACATCGCCTATATCGATGCCCTGGCCAATACGGATGCCAACGATCTGGCGCGCCAGGCCGCCGACACGGCGGGCAGCTTCGATTGCGCCAGGGACGAGATCGAAACCATCGGCAAGTTCACGGCCTGGGAGCCGTGACGGGGTTTTTCAGGCCTTGCCGATGCGGTTGCGCAGCACGGTGCGGTCGCGCGCCGAAACGCCGATCAGTTCGGCAATGCGCCAGACCATGTTGTCCTCGAGCTCGTGATTGGCCTTGTCGGCAAACACCACCTGCCACATCATGGCGATGATCTCGATGCGGTCATCGGCCTCCAGCGACGACAAAGCCGAGGTGAATTTATAAAAATCCACCGATTCGGCATCGCGGAGGGCCGCCTCCCGGACCAGGCGCTCCACCGCGCTCTCGTCGAGCTCGTAATGGTTCTGCAAGGCATCCTTGATCGCCTGGCGCTCCTCGTCCTTCATCTGCCCGTCCACCGCCGCCAGATGCACCAGCAGCGCCGCCACGGCAAGCTTGGGATCGTGGACCGAAAGACTGGCCTCGGGCTTTTGAAACAGACGGGACAGGGCCTCGAACATGGCAGGGCCTTCTGGATGAGCGGCAAGGGACGATGGTGAAGCGCACCGGGGAGGTGGGCACCATTCAGAGTTAGCAGCCCGCCCGATTTCCTCAATGGGCTGCGAGAGCTGTCACGCGGTCTTGACCGGCTTTGGTGCGCAACCGCCACACCGGAGGCAGAACAAAGGACTCGACTCCATGCAGAATCGGAGTCTAGATGTTCCTGTTTTGTTCATGAGGAAGGTCCAGGGTCATGGACGCGCCCAACCGCCAACAGCGCCTTGCCGCGCTGCGGGATAGTATTGCCGATATCGAGCGCAAGCCGGCCTTGGCAGAGGCGCGGGTCCGGGTATCGGACACGGCAGAAGGCTTTCCGGCGCTGGCTGGAGGTTTGCTGCAGGAGGTGTTTACCCCAGAATTGCGCAATGCCGGCGTTCCCCTGGGCTTTGCCCTGGGCCAGGCAAGGGGTCTGCTGACCGAGCAGCGGATTGCCGTCATCTACCTGCAATTGGCTGGTGAATCCCAGCAATTGGGTGTTCCTTATGGACCGGGCCTCTTGAGCTTCGGGTTTCATCCTGATGCCCTGGTGCTGGTGCGGCCGGCCAGCATGGCCGAATTGCTGTGGGCGGCCGAGGAGGCCTTGGCCTGCCGGGCCGTGGCGGCCGTGGTGGCCGATATCAGCCGCCATTCCAGACTGCTCGATTTCACCGTCAGCCGGCGGTTGAGCCTGCGGGCCACGGACACTGGCGGCTCGATTTTCATGTTGGGCTATGGCAGCGAACGGCAGGCGAGTGCGGCACATTTGCGCTGGTGCCTGTCGCCGGTGCCCAGTAGCCGGCGGCTCTACGATGGCGCGGCGCCAGGGCCGCTGCGATGGCGAGCGCAACTGGAGAAGGGCACGCTGATCAAACAAACCGAATATATGCTGGGTTGGACGGAAAATGGATTTGCAGCATTCGCTCCTCAGCCCCGTCATACAGGCCGCAACGGTTCCGGCCCGGCGCTTCCTCGTGCTGTTCCTGCCTACCTGGCCGACCGATTTTTTGAAACGGCATGATGGCCAGCTCAAGGCGCCGTTGGCGCTTTACGAGCGGATCAAGGGCGGGCTGCGCCTCGTCGCAGTCGATGCGGAAGCGGCCGGCAAGGGGCTCAGCGTGGGGCAGAACCTGGCCGATGCCCGCGCCATGGTGCCTGAACTGACCGTCAGGGAAATCGACCGGCCAATGCTGGAGGCGGCATTCGCCGATTTTGCTGATTGGCATTCCAATGCCAGCCCCCTCGTCGCGGTGATGACCGATATTGCCGGTTCGGGCGATCTGGTGCTCGATATTACCGGCGTCGCGCATTTGTTCACCGGCGAAAGGGCCATGCTGGCCATGCTGCTGACCCGGTTGCGCGACCTGGGCTACACGGTTTGCGGCGCGGTTGCGCCGACAATCGGCGCCGCCTGGGCCGTCAGTCATTTTTCCCGCAGCCAGGTGGTCGGGCCGGCCGCTCTGGAGCCTATGCTCGATCCCTTGCCGGTTGCGGCCCTGCGGCTGTCATCGGCGCAGATTAGCGCGCTCACGCAGATGGGGCTCAAGAGCGCGGGTCAATTGCGCCTTCGCGAGCGCAAGGGATTGCAGGCCCGCTTTGGGGTAGCACTGCTACAACGGCTCGATCAGGCCTATGGCGTGCTGGAAGAGCGCATGACGCCACGCCTGCCGCTGGCCGAACGTCATGCCGAACGTCGCTTCGCCGATCCGATCGGACTTATGGACGATGTGCTGATGACCACGCATGACCTGGCTATCCAGCTCGCCATCCGGCTGGACAGCGAGGGTCTGGGCGGGCAGGCGTTCCACCTGTTCCTTTATCGGGTCGATCACAAGGTGATGACGCTCTCGGTCAATTCGGCGCGGTTGACGCGCGACCCCGAGCACATCACCAAGCTCTTCAGCAATCGCTCGGAACGGCTGGCAGGCGAATATGATGCGGGCTTCGGCATCGACATGATCCGGCTGGCAGTGAGTTCGGTGGCGCCACTGGACGCCGTCCAGCTCGGCGCCTTTGCCCATGGTGGCGTGGCCGAGGACCTTGATCGGCTCAATGACCGCATGAGCAGCCGGCTGGGTTCGCTGGCCGTGCTCAAGACGCACATGGTGGCCAGCCATATTCCCGAGCGAGCGGCACGGCTGGTGCCGGCTTTGGTGGCCAACACCGATCAACCCGGAGCGGGAGGGTGGCCGCAGCCGGTTCGCCCGCTGCGGCTGTTGCCAATTCCTGAAATGGTCGCGATCAATGCCGAAGTGCCCGAGGGGCTGCCGGCATCGATGATCTGGCGGCGTCAGAGCTACAAGATCGAAAAGGCATCGGGACCCGAACGGTTGGGTGCCGAATGGTGGCGCAGCAATCAAAGGCTGGAACTGGTGCCTCCCGAACCTCCCAGGCAGCCCGAGCCGGGCAAGAAGGCGGAACCGCCGCCCTATGTCCCTGAGCTTTTGCTGTTTCATCCCGATGCGGAGACGCGGGACTATTATGTGGTCGAGGACAAAGAGGGCCGCAGGTTCTGGATCTATCGGCATGGATTTCATCGTCGGGGCGAGCCGGCGAAGTGGTATCTGCACGGGATTTTTTCGTGACTTCGGTCATTCCCATGGAATCGAGCCGGCCGCGGTCCAGGATTGAACCGCCGGCCATCGCTTATGCCGAGCTGGTTTCCACCACCAACTTCTCCTTTCTGCGCAGCGGCTCGCATCCGCAGGAACTGGTGTCGGCGGCCATGCAGCTTGGCCTTGAGGCTTTCGGGGTCACCGACCGCAACAGCTTTGCCGGCGTGGTGCGCGGCTATGTCACCGCCCGCGAACTGCGGGCGGATTATCCCCTGTTCCGCTATCTGGTGGGCGTGCGCCTTTGCTTTGCCGACGGTACGCCCGATATCGTCGCCTACCCAACCGATCGGGTCGCTTATGGCCGGCTCTGCAAGCTGCTCACGGTGGGCAATCAGCGCGGCGAAAAGGGCAAACCGGTGCTGTATTTCACCGATCTGTTCGGTTCGGGCGATCCCGCTTCGGCCACCGAGCAGGGCCCCCCGGAAAATTATGCGCAGGACCAGCTCTTTATCCTCATGCCCGACGAAACGGATTGGGGCCTGACCGAACGGACGCTGCACACGCTCGCCACTCTGGCGCCTGGCCAGGCCTGGGTCGCCGGGGCGCCACGCTTTGATGGCCACGACCGGGCGCGCCTCAACAGGGTCGATGAGCTGGCCAAGCGCCACCGCGTCGCCATGATCGCTACCAACGACGTGCTCTATCACGAGCCGGACCGGCGCATGGTGCAGGATGTCGTCACCTGCATCCGCGAGCACCTGACGCTGGAAACCGCCGGCTGGCAACTTGCCGCCAATGCGGAACGGCATCTCAAGCCGCCCTATGAGATGGCCAGGCTGTTTCGCGAGCATCCCGATGCCATCGCCGAAACCGGACGCCTGATCGAGCGCATCGGCTTTTCGCTCGATCAGCTCAAATATAATTATCCCGAAGAAACCATCGGCAATGGCGAAACGGCGCAGCAGACGCTGGAGCGGCTGACCTGGGAGGGGGCGGTGAACCGATATCCCAAGGGCATTCCCGAAAAGATCAAGTGCAGCCTTTGGTATGAACTCTGCCTTATCGGCTACAAAGGGTATGCTGCCTATTTCCTGACCGTGCACGACATTGTCATGTATGCTCGTCATGAGCGCAAGATCATGTGCCAGGGGCGTGGTTCGGCAGCCAATTCCAGCGTTTGCTTCTGCCTGGGCATTACCTCGGTGGATCCCGACAAGCGGACCTTGGTCTTTGGGCGGTTCATTTCCACTGAAAGGAACGAGCCGCCCGACATCGATGTCGATTTCGAGCACGAGCGTCGCGAAGAGGTGATGGCCTATGTCTATTCCAAATATGGCGGTAAGCGCACCGGCCTGACGGCCAATGTCATCTGCTATCGCTCCAAGAGCGCCATTCGCGAAGCGGGCAAGGCGTTCGGGATTTCCGACGACGTCATCAATGCCTTCAACCAGCTGCATTGGGGTTGGGGATCCAGGCTCGATCTGGGCGGGGTCAGCGCTATCGGCCTTAATCCCGACGATCCGGTTCTGGCGCAGATGTTCGAGGTGGTCAAAGTCCTGCGCGGCTTTCCGCGCCACCTGTCCCAGCATGTGGGCGGTTTCGTCATCACGCGGGATTCGCTGGAAAGCCTGGTGCCCATCGGCAAGACGGCGATGGACAGCCGGATGATCATCGAGTGGAACAAGGACGATATCGACGCCTTGGCCATCCTCAAGGTCGATGTGCTGGCGCTGGGCATGCTGTCGTGCCTGCGGCGGGCGTTCGAATTGATGCATGTGCATTACGGCCAAAAGCTCGAACTCACCCAGTTGCTGGCTGAAGAAACGGACGAGGGGCCTTTCGACAAGGCGCGGGTCTATGCCATGGCGCAACGGGCCGACACGATCGGGGTGTTCCAGATCGAAAGCCGGGCGCAGATGTCGATGCTGCCCCGCCTCAAGCCTGCCCGCTTCTACGATCTTGTCATCGAGGTTGCCATCGTGCGGCCAGGGCCGATCCAGGGTGGCATGGTGCATCCCTATCTCAAGCGCCGCGACGGCACCGATCCCTGGCAGGCCAAGCCCGGCGATCGGCTTGACGAAGTTCTCAAGGAAACGCTGGGAATTCCCCTGTTCCAGGAGCAGGCCATGCAGATGGCCATCGTCGGGGCCGGCTTTTCGGACGGAGAGGCCGATCAGCTCAGGCGCGCCATGGCGTCCTGGAAACGGACTGGTACGATTGAAATTTTAGAGAAGCGCTTCATTGATGGAATGACCAAAAGGGAGAATGATCCCTATACGGTTGAATTCGCCGAGCGCTGCTTTGCCCAGATCAAGGGCTTTGCCGAATATGGCTTTCCCGAAAGCCATGCGGCGTCCTTCGCACTTTTGGTTTATGCCTCCTGCTGGCTCAAATGCCACTACCCCGATGTGTTCGCCACGGCGTTGCTCAATAGTCAGCCGATGGGGTTTTATGCGCCCTCCCAGATCATCCGCGATGCCATCGAACATGGGGTGGAGGTCCGGGGGGTGGATGTGAACCTGTCCGATCTGGAATGCGTCCTGGAGGAGAGCAGCCGTCCGGCGCGCGAGCATTTGTGGCCCCAGCATGCCTCGATGGTTGAGGATATCCACTCCAACAAGGCGATCCGGCTGGGTCTTGCCCATGCGATTGGCCTTGCCGATGCCGATATCAACCTGATCGTCGCCCGCCGTGGCGGCGGCTATGATTCGGTGCGCGATCTGTGGTTGCGCAGCCAGGTGTCCATAGCGGCGCTCGAAAAGCTGGCACGCGCCGATGCCTTTGCCTCGCTCGGCCTGTCACGGCGCGAGGCGCTGTGGGCGGTCAAGGGGCTGGTGGGCACGCATGGGGCCGATACGCTGCCCCTGTTCGAGGCGGCCGGCCGCCTCAAGACCGAGCGCGATGTCGAAACCAATCTGCCCCCCATGCTGCCGGGCGAAGAAGTGATCCACGATTATTCGACCCTGTCGTTCTCGCTCAAGGGGCACCCGCTGCAGTTCATCCGGCCGCTGCTGGATGAACGGGGCGTAACGCGGTCGGACAGGCTGATGCATATCAAGCCGGGCAGCCGCATCGCGGTGGCAGGGCTGGTGCTGGTGCGGCAGCGCCCGGGGACGGCAAGCGGGGTGATCTTTGCGACCCTCGAAGACGAAACCGGCATCGCCAATGTCGTGATCTGGCCGCATGTATTCGAGAAAAATCGCAAGATCGTCCTGGGTGCCCGCATGCTGGCCGTGCGCGGTCAATTGCAGCGGGAGGGGCTGGTGATCCACATCATCGCCGAGCAGCTGACCGACATGACGCCCCATCTGCTCGATCTGGCGCATGGGCAGGATATTGGCGATCGGGTGCTGGCGCGGGGTGACGAGGGCCGTTCGGGGCCGCATCCGGGACGCGACCGGCAGGCCTTGCTCCAGGTGGAGGCAGCACGGCGCGTCGCTTATGCCGCCATGCCGAGCGGGCGGAATTTTCATTGAGGTCAGGCCAGGATGGCGTCGATGGCCTGGGCCAGGGCGATGTCCTTGTCGGTGAGGCCGCCGGCGTCGTGGGTGGAGAGGATGATGGTGACGCTATCGTAGCTATTGGACCAGTCGGGGTGGTGGCCGGCCCGTTCGGCCGCCAGCGCCACGCGGGTCATGAAGCCGAAGGCCTCCGAGAAGCTCTTGAACTTGAAAACGTGGCTGATGGCATCGGCGGCCTCGTCGAGGACCCAGCCGTTGAGGCTGCGTAAAGCCGTGTCACGTTGCCTGGAGGTCAGTTTTTGCGCCATGTTCCGCGTTCCCGTCATTGCCGTGGCTCAAGCCCGAAGGCCTCTGCCACCAGTTGGTAGGAGCGCCGGCGCAAGGCGTAGTCGTGGATGGTGGTGGTGATCATCACCTCGTCGGGCTGGCTTTGGCCGATCTTGGCCATGATCTGATCACGCACGGTCTCGGGCGACCCAACGATCCAGAGCGTGGATTGATGCTCGATGATGCGGCGTTGCTCGGGGGTATAGACATGGGCGCTCGCCTGCTCGGGGGATACCAATTGACGGATCTGGCCGGAATGAAACAGCGCCCAGCTCAATTCCTGGGATCTGGAGAGGTAGCGGGCTTCCTCTTCGGTGGGGGCGCAGACCACCGAGACGCAGAGCATCGCCTGGGGTTTGGGAAAGGCCGGCGTGGCGCGAAAGCCGTAACGATAGGCCTCGAAGGCGGGCGCTGCCGGGGTGTGGCTGAAATGGGCGGCAAAGGCATAGCCGATGCCCAATTGGCCGGCAGCTTGCGCGCTGGAGCCGGAGGACCCCAGGAGCCAAAGCGGCGGCAGGTTGATGCCGCCAGGGGCCACGGCCACACGCGAATAGGGATGATCGGGGGGAAACCCGTCTTCCTCGAAGGCCAGCATCTCGCTGAGATAGGCGGAAAATTCCTCGCCGCCGCCGGTGCGCAGGGCGCGCATGGCATAGCCGTCGCCGCCCGGCGCGCGACCCAGGCCCAGGTCGATACGGCCCGGATGCAGGGCTTCGAGCGTGCGATAGGCCTCCACGATGCGCAACGGCGCGTGGTTGAGCAGCATGACGCCGCCGGAGCCGATGCGAATGGCCCTGGTGTGCGCGGCGGCGCTGCCGATCAGGATTTCGGGCACCGAGGAGGCGATCGAGGGCATGCCGTGATGTTCGGCATACCACAGGCGGGTAAACCCCAGCGCGTCGCCCAATTGGGCCAGCTTGATGGTTTCGGCCATAGCGTCGGCGGTGGACATGCCATCGGCGATCGGGGCAAGGTCCTGCATCGAAAGGGGAATGATCTGGGTCATGGCAGGGCCTTCATGCAAAATGGGCGAGCGGCCCGATCTGTATCGGCAAATTACGATGAAAGCGAGACGGGTGACGTGGCGGCCGCGTCATCGCGATGGTGCCAGGAAAAACATGGTTCAGCCACACATGTGAAACTAATGGGGCGGACGGCGCGTAGCTTTGTGCGACCAATCAGCGTCACCTCAGGGAGATCATCATGGCTACCAAGTTCCTCAAAGCTCTTCTCGTTGCTTCGGCCGTACTTGTCTCGACATCGGCTTTCGCCCAGGAAGCATCGGTCCGCGTCGGCGGGGCGCCGATGTACGCCTCCAAGAACATCATCGAAAATGCCGTCAATTCGAAGGACCACACCACGCTGGTTGCCGCCGTCAAGGCTGCCGGCCTCGTCGATGCGCTGTCGGGCGCCGGCCCGTTCACCGTGTTCGCGCCGGTCAATGCGGCCTTTGCCGCCCTGCCCGAAGGTACGGTCGATACCCTGCTCAAGCCTGAAAACAAGGGCATGCTGACCAAGATCCTGACCGCCCATGTGGTTGCCGGCAAGTATTCCGATGCCGATCTGCTGGCCAAGGCCGAAGCCAATCCGGGCGGCTTCACGCTCAAGACGCTGTCGGGCGACACGCTGCAATTCACCAAGCTGGGCTCGGTGCTTTATGTCGTGGACGAGAGCGGCGATGCTGCCAAGATCACCATTTCGGACGTCAACCAGTCCAATGGCGTGATCCATGTCGTCAACAAGGTGCTGCTGCCGAAATAAGGCCCGCGCCCTCGCGCAATGAAGGGCTCGTGCCGCATGGCACGGGCCTTTTTCGTTTCGGCAGGCGTGGCCGGTTCATCACACCGGCCAAGTTTCAGCGCGACGCCATTGACTCCGCTCGGCAATACCGGCTCACTGAGCCATCCTGGGATCGAGTGCGTATTGGTATGGCGTATAAGCGGTTAATCGGTTTGGCCCTGCTGGCCGGGTTGGGGACGATCGGGCCTGCATCGGCGCAGGATATGCTGTCGCCCGAGCCGGTCGCCGGATGGGTCGATGAAATTCGTTTCGGCATCCACGCCCATGACGTCGATTATGCGGCGCTGCCGTTTCGGGTCGGCGAATGGGATTTGAGCCAGATCGAGGATGTCAGCTTCGACGTCCTGTTCACCTCCCCCGATCTCGATGTGTTCCGCTGGATCGGTTCTCCGCGGCCCGAACTGGGCGCGACGATCAACCTGGACGGGCAGGAAAGCCTGGCGCATCTGGGGCTGACCTGGCAGGTCAAGCTGTTCGACAGCCCGGTCTATCTGGAAGGCACATTGGGTGCGGCCGCTCACAGCGGCTATAATCTCAATGCGCCGCCGGGCTTCAAGAATTTTGGCTGCACGGTCAATTTCTACGAGCGGTTCGGCATCGGTACCGAACTGGGCGAAAACGCGACGGCGACGCTGACCTATGAGCACAGCTCCAACAATAATCTGTGCGACGCCAATGACGGGTTGTCCAATTTCGGCCTGCGGGTCGGCTGGAAGTTCTAGCCGCGCTGTCGCCCGATCGGTGCTAGGCCACTTGCCCGGCGGCCCAGCCGGAGGCCCAGGCCCACTGGAAGTTATAGCCACCGAGCCAGCCGGTGACGTCGACGACTTCGCCCACGAAATAGAGGCCGGGAAGGGCGCGGGCCGCCATGGTCCTGGCATCGAGGTCGCGCGTGTCAATGCCGCCCAGGGTGACTTCGGCGGTGCGGTAGCCCTCCGAGCCGACGGGTTTCAGGCTCCAGGCCTTGAGCTTGGCCTCGACGAGGGCGAGCTTTTTGTCGGGGAAATCGCCGATCATGGTGTGCATGTCCAGTTCGTCCCCCAGCAATTGGGCTAGCCGCTTGGGCAGCGTATTGGCGATGATGGTTTGCACTTGCAGCTTGGGGGTCGCGGCGCGGGCGGCGCGCAGCAGATCGATGGCGCTGACATGGGGCAGCAGGTCGACGGCGATGGCATCGCCTTCGCGCCAATAGGAGGAAATCTGCAGGATCGCCGGGCCGGACAGGCCGCGATGGGTGAACAGCAGGGCTTCCTCGAAGCGGGTCTTGCCATGGCTGACGATCGCGCCGGTGGCGATGCCGGCCAGGTCCTTGAGCTTGTCCAGGGCGCCGGTCTCGAAGGTCAGCGGCACCAAAGCGGGGCGGGTGTCGGTGACGCGCAGGCCGAACTGGGCCGCAAGCTGGTAGCCAAGGCTGGTGGCGCCCATTTTGGGGATGGATTTGCCGCCGGTGGCGACGATCAGGCTGTCGGAGGTGGCGTAGCCCGAGGCGAAACGGACGGAGAAACCGGTCGCGGTTTTTTCGACGGCTTCGATCGTGGTGGAAAAGGAAAAGGCGACACCCGCCTCGCGCATTTCGCCCAGCAGCATGGTGTTGATCTGGGTGGCGGGGCCATCGCAGAACAATTGGCCGAGCCCTTTTTCGTGGAACGTGATGCCGTGACGGCGCACCAGGGCGATGAAGTTTTCAGGCGTGTAACGGCTTAACGCCGACAAGGCAAAGCGTGGATTTTGCGACAGGAAGCGGTCGCGGCCGGCCTCGACCGTGGCGTTGACATTGGTAAAGTTGCAGCGGCCGCCGCCGGAAATGCGGATCTTTTCGCCGGCATATTGGACATGGTCGACCAGCAGGACCCTGCGGCCGCGTTTGCCGGCTTCGATGGCGGCCATCATGCCGGCGGCGCCGGCGCCCAGGATGATGACGTCGTAATGGGCCATGGTTTTGGGCCTTTCAGGTTTGGCGGCAGTTACAGCCATGGGGGGTGGTGAGGCAAGCCTTGAGTGCCACGCCCTCGTGGTTCGAGGGTCGCTGCGCTCCCACCTCACCATGAGGACTACGAAGAGCTTTGAAACCTCATGGTGAGGTGCGAGCCCTTGCGAGCCTTGAACCACGAGGTTGGGCATTCCAGCCCGCCAAATTCATTGACTCTTTGCCATTTGGGCGTATGAGAACCAAGCTTCCAACACAGCGGTCAAACCGATGCGCAGCGCTTCGATCATCGCCATGATGAGCACCACCGGGCTGAAAGCCCGCCGTGGTCTTGCAGCGTTGGTAAGCAAAACCACCAAAACCGCCTGACGCTTTTCCCCGGGTCGCTTCCCGACGGGGAGAGGCTGGACCCGGATGGGCCGCTTTGCTTGAGCAAGGCGCGGGAGCGGAAAATGGTCAGGGACTGGAGTTCTGTCATGGGTTATCGCGTCGCCGTCATCGGTGCCACCGGCAATGTAGGCCGGGAAGTTCTCAATATCCTGGCCGAACGCAAGTTCCCCGCCGACGAAGTGGTGGCGCTGGCCTCCTCGCGCTCGACGGGGCGCGAAATTTCCTATGGCGACAAGGTGCTGAAGGCCAAGAACCTTGACGATTACGATTTCAAGGGCATTGATTTTGCCATCATGTCGGCCGGCTCGGACGTGTCCAAGCTGTGGGCGCCCCGCCTGGGCCAGATGGGCATCGTCGTCATCGATAATTCCAGCTTCTGGCGTTATCATTCGGATGTGCCGCTGATCGTGCCGGAAGTGAACGCGCATGTGCTGGATGGCTACATGGCCAATCCCCGGCGCAACAATATCATCGCCAATCCGAACTGCTCGACCGCCCAACTGGTGGTGGCGCTCAAGCCATTACACGATTTTGCCAGGATCAGGCGCATTGTCGTCGCAACCTACCAGTCGGTATCGGGCGCCGGCAAGGAAGGGGTCGACGAGCTCTGGAACCAGACCAAGGGCATCTTCGTCAACGACACGGCAACGCCGGGCAAGTTCCCCAAGCAGATCGCTTTCAACGTTATCCCCCATATCGATGTGTTCATGGAAGACGGCTCCACCAAGGAAGAGTGGAAGGTGATGGCCGAAACCAAGAAGATCCTCGATCCCAAGATCAAGGTGAGCTGCACGGCCGTGCGCGTACCGGTGTTCGTGGGGCATTCCGAAGCGGTCAATATCGAATTCGAAAATCCCATCTCGGCCGATGAAGCGCGCGATATCCTGCGCGAGGCGCCGGGCATTGCGGTGCTCGACAAGCGCGAGCCCGGTGGCTACGCAACTCCCGTCGATGCGGCGGGCGAGTACGACACCTTCGTGTCGCGCATCCGCGAGGACAGCACGATCGAAAACGGGCTCAATATCTGGATCGTGTCGGACAATCTGCGCAAAGGCGCCGCGCTCAACGCCATCCAGATCGCCGAAACGCTGATCGCGCGCAACCTGATGGCCAAGCAGGCGGCTTAGGACCGACCGCTATTCAGCTGATGCTGGCCTGCAAATGATGGTTTGCTGTGCTTCCGGTCCTCACGTACCAACGTACGCTCCGGTCCGGTTCTCGCAAACCACCATTTTCGGCTCAGCCTGAGCTGAATTTCGGTCGGTCCTCGAACCTTCTGGCAGCGGCGAGTTGCAAGCAGTTTCTATCAACACACGCGGTGTCATACCGGCGCAGGCCGGTACCATCTTGAGATCTCAGGATAGGCCCGGCCTGTGTCGGGGTGATACCCTGCGTGCGAATGCCTTTGTGCAAGTTCCGAGCAAGACTTTTCCATGCCCTTTCGCGACCTCCTCCTCGCCCTTGTCGTCGTCATCATCTGGGGGCTGAATTTCGTGGCGATCAAATGGGGCGTGGCGGAAATTTCGCCGTTCCTTTTGACCGCGCTGCGCTATATCGGCTGTGCGCTGCCGGCGGTGTTCTTCATCCGCAAGCCGGCCGTAAGCTGGCGCCTGTTGATCGTTTACGGCGTCAGCGTCGGCGTGCTGCAGTTCAGTTTGCTGTTTTCGGCGATCCAGTTGGGCATGCCGGCCGGGCTGGCGAGCCTGGTCATGCAGATGCAGGTGTTCTTCACCATGGCGCTTGCGGTGCTGTTTCTCGGGGAACGACCGGGACCGTTCCAGATCGGCGGGGCAGCGGTGGCCCTGGTCGGGCTCGGGGCGATCGCGGCCGAGCAATTGGGTGGCGCGGTGCTGCTCCCACTGCTGATGACGCTTGGCGCCGCCTTGTTCTGGGGCATTTCCAATATTGCCACCAAGCGCGCCGGGACGGTGGACATGCTGGGCTTCGTGGTGTGGGGGAGCCTGGTCCCGCCGATCCCGATGCTGGCGCTGTCACTGCTGTTCGAGGGGCCGCAGGCATTCGCAGCGCTCGGGACGGTGAGCCTTTTGGCAATCGGCTCGGTGCTGTTTATCGCCTATGGCTCGACGCTTTTGGGATATGGCGCCTGGGCGGTGCTGCTGGGGCGGCATCCGGCGAGCCTGGTGGCGCCGTTTTCGCTGCTGGTGCCGGTGGTGGGGTTTGCTGCAGCCATGGTGCTGCTCGGCGAGGCGGTCAGCGGGCTCGAAATTTTCGGCAGCGCGCTGATTTTTTTGGGGCTGGTGATCAATGTATTCGGGCGGCGCTTATTGGCACGCTTGCGGCCCGCGCCGGCCGGATAAAGCCGCCCCGGCAAACCGGGACGGCCGGGCACAAGGCTTAGTCGGACAGCGATCCGGGGGTCGCCGGCTCGGTGGTGTCCGGGGTCGCGGGCGCCATGCCGCTATCGGGCGCCATGCCCTCGGCCGGCGCTGCCGGGGCGGCCGCAGGCTGCAGGGCGCCAAGCTCGGTCGTGGACAGCCCGGCGCTGACATCGACATCGGCCGTGTTGAACTCGTCCTCGCTCAGATCGGGCCAGACGGCCTGCAATTCGGCGAACGACAGCTCACCGCTGGTGTCGGCATCGACATCGGCGAACGTGCTGGGTGTCTGGGCAAAGGCCGCGCCGGAAAGGCCCAGCACGACGAGCGAGGATACAATGATCTTGTTCATGGCGGTTAAGCTCCATGTTGGTGGAGATAAAAGCGGTGACCGGTTAGCCGATCGCCGACGGCGCGCTCTCCGGCGAGCCATGGCCGGACCATGGGCGCACAATGTGGTGATGGACGGCCCGAAAGCGGGCGCTCGGCCGGGCAATTGTGGGTCATTTGCGGGCGTCGGATGGTTCAAAACGAGGCCGCGAGCCGTCGACAGCGGTGCGCCCCGGACGGAAAACCGTCCAGTACCGAAGCTTTAGCGCCTAGATCGCGGGGCGGATGAAATCGCCGCTATCGGCGTCCATGATCCACAATTCGCCGCTCGAAATATCGAACCAGGCGCCATGCACGGCCAGCTGGCCGGCACTTTCCAGTTCGGCGACGTAAGGAAAGGTGCGCAGGTTGTGGATCGAGGAGCGGATGGAGATGCGCTCGAGTGCGGTCTGGCGCTCGGCGGGGGTCATGGCATCGTTCTGGCCGACCTGGCCAGGTACGTCGCCGAGCATGCTCATCCACTTGCCGATGAAATCGCCGGCATCGAGCGGGGTGGAGTCGGGGTTGAGCGCCGCCTTGATGCCGCCGCAGCGGCCATGGCCCATGACCACGATATTGGCGATGTTCAACGCCTTGACGGCAAATTCGATGGCCGCCGAGGTGCCGTGCTGGCCGGCATCGGGCTGGTAGAGCGGCACCAGATTGGCGACATTGCGCAGGACGAACAATTCGCCCGGGCCGGCATCGAAAATGGTTTCGGGGGCCGCGCGGCTGTCGCAGCAGGCGATGATCATGGTGGTGGGGGTCTGCCCCTGATCGGCCAGCTCGCGCATCCGCTCGCGTTCACGGGCATAGCGGCCGGCCATGAAATTGGCGTGGCCCGTCAGCAGATGGTCAGGAAACCGGTGCATGGCTTCTCGATTAGCGCTAAGAGCGGGCAAGATCAACTGCCGCGCCCCGGCGCGCGCCGCATTGGGGGCATGCATGCAGATATACCGGTTCTTGTCGGGCGAGGACGATTCCAGTTTTTGCCACAAGGTGACCAAGGCGCTGTCGGAGGGCTGGCTCCTGCACGGATCGCCCAGCTATGCCTATGACGGCTCGGGCCAGAAGATGCGCTGCGGCCAGGCGGTGACCAAAATGGTTGCGGACCAGCCCTATGATCCGGACCGCAAGCTGGTGGATTACTAAGCGCTAGCGGTTCAGCGCCAGCCAGTGCAGCAGCATAATCGTCTTGGCATCGATGATGGCGCCGCTGCCGATGCCGGCCAGGGCATCGTCCAGGCGCATTTCAAGCACTTCGATCTCCTCGCCTTCCGCCGCGAGGCCCCCGCCGGGGGCGATCCTGGTGCCGGCATCGTAGTGACCCACGAACAGGGACAGCCGCTCGGTCAGCGAGCCGGGGCTCATATAGGCGTCGAACAGCCATTGCACGTCGCGCGGGCGATGGCCGGTTTCCTCCAGCGCCTCGCGCATGACGCCGCTTAGCTTGTCGTCCTCGTCGAGCAGGCCGGCACAGGCCTCGATCAGCCAGGCCGGATCGCCGTTGAGGCTGACCGGATGGCGGTATTGGCGGGTCAGCAGCACGGTGCGCCGGGCCGGGTCGAACAGGATGATGGCGACGGCATTGCCGTGGTCGTAGATCTCGCGGCTCTGGCGCTGCCAGGTACCATTGGCGTGCCGGTAATCCAGCGTCGCAAGGGTCAGCGTGCCCCAGGCCCTGGAGAGGATTTGGGTGGCGACAACTTTGATACGTTCGTCCATCTCGGCTCCCTGGCCTTCGACCTGCCGGTGCCAAATGGCAGGTCCGGCGCCGCCCGGCAAGGGGTGGAGGCAGCCGCGGCCTTGATGGGGCCAAAGTTTATCTTGCCGCGCTGTTTTAGCGCTTTGACGAGGAGCCTGACCGGGGCTAGAAGTCTCGAACCATTCCAAACTGTAGCGGCGTGCGCCGCGTAACAGCGAGGCCCTATGCCGGTTCGACCCCGCCCCCTGTCTCCCCATTTGCAGATCTATCGCTGGACCATCACGATGACGATGTCGATCGTGCATCGGGCCACCGGCATCGCCAATTACCTGGGCACGCTGTTTCTGGTGATCTGGCTGTGCGCCGCGGCCTGGGGCCCGGGTCCGCTGGACATGGTCAACGCCATTTACGGCAGCTGGCTGGGGCAATTGGTGCTGTTCGGCTATAGCTGGTCGCTGCTGCATCACATGCTGGGCGGGGTTCGCCATTTCGTGTGGGACAGCATTCATGGGCTCGAGGCGGGGCAGCGCGAGCTGCTGAGCTGGGTCAATCTGGGCGCCTCGGTGGTGCTGACCCTTCTGGTATGGACCATTTTCGTGTGGGTGCACTGATGCGCGAACGGATCCTGACCCGCGAGATCATCGCCGATCCCAAAAGCAAATATGGCGACGCAAGGGCCTCGACGCGCCATTTCATCATCCAGCGGGCGACCGGAGCGAGCAATATCGCCTTTGTGGGCCTGCTGGTGTTCGTGGTGGTGCGCCTGGCGGGACAGGACCGGGCGGCAATGGCCGCAATGATCGGCAATGGCTGGGTCGGCATACCGCTGGCAATTCTGCTCGCCATCGTCACCGTGCATATGCGCAACGGCATGCGCGACATCCTCGAGGATTATTTCGCCGGGCGCACCTATCGCTTCTACATGATGGTCAACACCATGTTCTGCATCCTGATCGCCCTGGTCGGCGTGGCCGCGATCATCAAACTCGTGTTCTGGGGTTAGCGCTGTGGCTGGTGGGTACGAAATCATCGACCATGAATTCGACGTGGTGGTCGTGGGCGCCGGCGGGGCGGGGCTGCGCGCCACGCTGGGCATGGCCGAACAGGGGTTCAACACTGCCTGCATCACCAAGGTGTTTCCCACCCGCAGCCATACCGTGGCGGCGCAGGGCGGCATCGCAGCCTCGTTGCAGAATATGGGGCCCGATAGCTGGCAATGGCACATGTACGATACCGTCAAGGGATCGGACTGGCTGGGCGACAACGACGCCATGGAATATCTGGCGCGCGAGGCGCCGGCGGCGATCTATGAGCTGGAGCATTACGGCGTGCCGTTCTCGCGCACCGAGGCCGGCAAGATCTACCAGCGGCCCTTTGGGGGGCACATGACCGAATTCGGCGACGGTCCGCCGGTGCAGCGCACCTGCGCCGCGGCCGACCGGACGGGCCACGCGATTCTGCACACGCTGTACGGGCAATCGCTGCGCAACAATGCGCAGTTCTTCATCGAGTATTTCGCGCTCGATTTGATCATGGGCGAGGATGGCGCCTGCCAGGGGGTGATCGCCTGGAAGCTGGATGACGGCACCATGCACCGGTTCCGCGCCAAGACCACGGTTCTGGCAACGGGGGGATATGGGCGCTCGTATTTTTCGGCGACCTCCGCCCATACCTGCACCGGGGACGGCAATGGCATGGTGGCCCGGGCCGGATTGCCGCTGCAGGACATGGAATTCGTGCAGTTCCACCCCACCGGTATCTATGGCGCCGGGGTGCTGATCACCGAAGGCGCGCGCGGCGAAGGCGGCTACCTGACCAATTCGGAGGGCGAGCGCTTCATGGAGCGCTATGCCCCCAATGCCAAGGACCTGGCCTCACGCGATGTGGTGTCGCGCTGCATGACGCTGGAAATTCGCGAAGGGCGTGGCGTCGGTCCCAAGAAGGACCACATCCACCTGCATCTGGATCACCTCGATCCCAAGGTGCTGCATGAGCGGCTGCCGGGGATCACCGAAAGTGCCAAGATTTTTGCCGGCGTCGACCTGACGCGCGAACCGATTCCGGTGCTGCCGACTGTGCACTACAATATGGGCGGCATCCCGGCCAACTATCATGGCGAAGTGCTGAACCCGACCGAAGCCGAGCCCGACCGCATCGTGCCCGGGCTGATGGCGGTCGGGGAAGCGGCCTGCGCCTCAGTGCATGGCGCCAACCGGCTGGGGTCCAATTCGCTCACGGACCTCGTGGTGTTCGGCCGTGCCGCCGCCTTGCGGGCCGGTGTGGTGATCGACCGGCAGGCGCCCATCCCGGCGATCAATGCGACGGCGGATGAACAGATCATGGCGCGGTTCGAGCGGCTGCGTACCGCCAATGGCGGCCGGCCGACGGCAGACCTGCGAGAAGCCATGCAGCGCACCATGCAGGAGGATGCAGCGGTGTTCCGCACCGGCGAGACGCTGCAATCGGGCGTCAAGCGCATGAGCGACATCTATGCCCAATTGAGCGACGTCAAGGTCTCCGACCGCTCGCTGATCTGGAATTCGGACCTGGTGGAAACGCTGGAGCTGGAAAACCTGATGGCCAATGCCATAGTCACCGTGGTGAGCGCCGAGGCCCGCCACGAAAGCCGCGGCGCCCATGCCCGCGAAGATTTCGCCAGCCGCGACGACATCAACTGGCGCAAGCATACGCTGAGCTGGATCGATGCAGCCACGGGCCAGGTGCGGCTGGGCTACCGGCCGGTCCATGTCGATCCGCTGACGCCCTATGAGCAAGGCGGCATCGATCTCAAGAAGATCGCGCCCAAGGCGCGGGTGTATTGATGCGTGCGCTGGTTGCGGCAAGGTCGGACCTCAAGTGCGCTCGCGGCAAGGGCACTGCCATGACGGCGGCTTGGACCTTGGGCGTGCTGCTGGCGGGATTGGGCGCGGGGGCCGCGATGGCGGCGCCGCCGAGCGCAGAGCAAAAGGCGCAGTTTTATGCCACCTGCATGGGCATCGCGCAGGATGCGAAACTGTGTTCGTGCAAGGCCGATGCGGCGCTGACGCTGATCGATGCCGATTTCATGGCGGTAGTGATCAATTCCATGCGCGGCAAGACGCTGCCGGTTGAATATTCGGTGCCGTACAACACCTATGTCGGCAAGTCCAACCAGGTCTGCAAGCCGAACTACTGAGCTTTGGAATAAAGGATTTCGTGATGGTCGAGCTGCTGCTCCCGAAAAATTCGCGGCCTGCAAAGGGCAAGTCCTGGCCCAAGCCGGCCGGCGCCAAACGGCTGCGGGAATATCACATCTATCGCTATGATCCCGACGGCGACGCCAATCCGCGCATCGATACCTACTTCGTCGATCTGGACGATTGCGGGCCGATGATCCTGGATGGCCTGCTCTGGATCAAGAACAAGGTCGATGCGACGCTGGCCCTGCGCCGCTCGTGCCGCGAAGGGATCTGCGGCTCCTGCTCGATGAACATCAACGGGCTCAATACCCTGGCCTGCACCAAGGGCATGGACGATTCCAACGGGCCGATCAAAATCTATCCGCTGCCGCATATGCCGGTGGTCAAGGACCTGGTGCCGGACCTGTCCAACTTTTATGCCCAGCACCGGGCCATCGAGCCGTGGCTCAAGACCACGTCGCCGACGCCGGACACGGAGTGGACGCAAAGCGTGCCGGAGCGCTCCAAGCTGGACGGGCTCTACGAATGTATCCTGTGCGCCTGCTGCTCGACGTCCTGCCCCAGTTACTGGTGGAACGGGGAAAAGTATCTGGGCCCCGCGGCGCTGCTGCAGGCCTATCGCTGGCTGATCGATTCGCGTGACGAAAGCCAGACCGAGCGGCTCGACGATCTGGAAGATCCGTTCAAGCTCTATCGCTGCCATACCATCATGAATTGCGCCAAAGTGTGCCCGAAAGGGCTGAACCCGGCCAAGGCGATCGCCGAAATCAAGAAAATGATGGTCGAGCGCCGGGCGGCTTAAGCTCGCAACGATCACATGCTAGATGTCACCCCGGCGCAGGCCGGGGCCCTTTCGGAGATGCTTGACGAGCACCGAAACCTTGCGGCTGTGGCCATATCTCGGGGATGGGTTCTGCCCTGGCGGGCATGACACCGAGGTGGATTGGCGTTGGCCCAAAGCCGCAAGATTATCGTCGTTACACTATTGTTGACGCAGCAAATAAACGGCACTACATAAATTGATGGAAGTCGTCTGGGACGAGCCCAAGCGGCTAGCCAATCGCATCAAGCAGGGGCTGGATTTCGCGGATCTAACGCCGGAGTTTTTTGCCTCGGCCAAAACCGGTAATGCCAAACGCAGTCGCCTTATTGCGATCGGCGCGCTGGCAGACGGCACGGTAACAGTAATATTCGTTAAGCTCGGTTCGGAAGGGCTCTCCGTAATCTCGATGCGGCCGGCGAGTGCAAAAGAAAGGTTGGTTCTACCATGAACAAACGGGAAGTGATCAAGGAGTTTGTGCCGGGTCAAGGGTACACTCAGGAAGACTGGGATGAGGTGTCCGACAATCCTGAACTTACGGAGGAGGAGCTAGCGCAGATGCGGCCCTTTGCCGAGGTGTTTCCGGAACTGGCGGAGAGCATACGGCGTGGGCCGGGGCGGCCGGCGCTGAACAGGCCCAAGCAGCAGGTGACATTACGGCTCGATGCCGAGGTGTTGACGCGGTTGCGGGCCTCGGGCCCGGGATGGCAGGCCCGCGTCAATGCTGTGCTGAAAAAGGAACTGGGGTTGTAGCGCGCAGCTGCGCACCCCTGCGACAACAAACGGCGGGACCAGGGTCCCGCCGTTTGCAGTTAAAGCTGACAGTCAGTCGATCAGGATGATCGTGCCGGCTTCGAAGGCTGCCTTGCAGTCGTCCCGGTCATGACGCAGATCGGTATCGAGCAGCGAGGTAGCGGTGCCGGGGCCCTGGAAACGCGGATCATCGCACTGGTTATCATTGGCGTAGCTGGAGGTATTGTCGCCAAAATTGATGCCCTTGCTGTCATAGGGCGCACCGGCGGCATAGGCGGGCTCATAGACCGCAATGATGGTCAGCGAACCGGATTCAACCAGGGTGCGGCAGTCGGTGGCATCGTTGGAGATGTCTTCGGGCAGCAGTTTTTTGTCCATGCCTTCGCCGGTGAAGCGCAGATCGTCGCATTCCCCGTCATTGGCATAGCGGCCATTGTCGGTGCCGAAGTCGAACGGGGCCGGATCGTTGGTTTCGCCGACCTTGAAGGTTGCCGTGCCTGCATCGACGGCGGCACGGCAGTCGGTGGCGTCGTGCATGCGGTTGTCCTGGCTGGGCTCGCTGGCAACGCCGGCCCCTTCGAAGCGGGGATCGTCGCATTCGCCGTCATTGTTGTATTCGCCGGTATCGTCGCCATAAACGATTTCGGCGGTTGCGACCGGCGTATCGCTCGACGTGGTGTCCTTGAGGGTGATGGTGCCGGCCTCATAGGCGGCCCGGCAATCGGTGGCGTCTTTCTTGAGATCGGCGTCGACCAGTTCATCGGCAGAGCCGGTGCCCTCGAAACGCGGATCGTCGCACTCGCCGTCCTTGTTCCATTCGCTGCTGTCATCGCCAAAGTCGATGGCATCGATGGGGCTGGCAATGGCGATATCGGCGGGGGACGTCGTGGTCGCCTTGAGGGTCACCGTGCCGGCCTCGAACGCTGTCCGGCAGTCGGTGGCGTCTTTCTTGAGGTCGACATCGACCACTTCATCGGCCAATCCGGCGCCTTCGAAGCGCGGGTCGTCGCACTCGCCGTCATTGTGCCATTCGCTGGTGTCGTCCCCGAAGTCGATATCGGCCGGTGCGGCCGTGGTCGGGGGGGCGCCGGTTTTTTGCGCCAAGGCGGGTGCTGCGGCCAATCCCATGGCCAG
Organism: uncultured Devosia sp.; assembly: GCF_964244875.1. NCBI lineage: Bacteria > Pseudomonadati > Pseudomonadota > Alphaproteobacteria > Hyphomicrobiales > Devosiaceae > Devosia > uncultured Devosia sp. The sequence goes on along the minus strand of NZ_CAXTKA010000004.1, from coordinate 188,360 downwards.
GACCAGTCCCGCCAAGGCACAGCTCAGCCGTTTCGTCGTCTTGCTCATCGTTTGTTCTCCCAAGCTCTTTCTGCACAAGGCTGGCTGCACATTACAGCGGCTTTGCGGCAGGCCAAAGTCTTTGCCAGAGGATTCAGGCCTGGCGGTGCCTGGCCCGGCGCTCGGCATGGCTGAACATGACTGAACCCAGGATGACCAGCGCCGTGCCGATCGCGTGAAAGACGGTAAATGGTTCGGACAGGAAAATCACCGCGAAGGCAATGGTAACGATAGGGCCAAAGGCGGCGGTCGAGGCATTGGCGCGCGGGCCGATCCGGGCAATGGCGGCATTCATCAGAAACGACGGCAAGACCGTGGCAAAGACGCCCAGCCCCAAGCCATAGACCCATACCAGTGGCGGCAAGCGGGTGAAGGCATCGATGCCCCCGATGACCGCGCTCTGGCCGATGGCGCAGAGGGCGGCGGTCGACATGCCGATACAGGTGAACAGCCCGGTGCCAAGCTGGCGCATGCGGTCGCGGGCGAACAATTGGTAAAAGGCGAAAGTCACGGCGGCAGTCAGCACCAGCAGCGTGCCTTGCCACAGCCCTTCAGGCTCGGACACCAGGCTCCAGCCGAACAGCAGCACGATGCCGCCATAGGCCACCAGCATGCCGGGCACGATGCGCCAGTCAAAGCGCTCGCGGAAGAACAGGGCACCGAACAGCACGACGAAAAAGGGATAGGTGAACAGCACCAGCCGGCCATATTGGGCGGTGATGAAATTGAGTGCCGCGAAATCGAGATAGCTGGAAATGTAATAGCCCAGGATGCCGGTGCCCATGGCGGGGATCACCGTGGCGGGTGACAGCTTGCGGCGCAGGCCGGGGTCGCGCCGCAGGATGGTCACCATGATGATCAGATAAACCGGCAGCGCCACCAGCATGCGCAGTGCCAGCAGCGTTTCGGTGGGCGCGCCCTGGGCATAGGCGAGCTTGATCAGGATGGACTTGGAGGAAAACAGGATCGCCCCGCCAACGGCGAAGGCATAGCCCAGGGGATCGGCGGCAGTGGTGGTCGCGGCAGGCGATGACATTGGTGCAGTCCTTGAAGGACCCGCCTGCGGCACCGGCGCCGAAGGGCGGGCCGGTGAACACGACGTCGCTTAAGGCGTCAGCGCGCGTTCCGGACCCAAAGGGAGCCAGAAATCCGGATCGTAAGAAGGAGAATGTTGGATAAGCGCATGGCCAAGCTCGTACACCGAAGATTTGTCACTGTCAAAGTGAGCAGGATGCTAACGAATCAGCCGCGCGGATGCGCTTTTCGGTAACTGTCCAGCAGGCGTTCGGTATCGACGGCGGTGTAGATCTGGGTGGTGGACAGCGAGGCATGGCCCAGCAATTCCTGGATCGCCCGCAGATCGCCGCCGCGGCTGAGCAGGTGCGTGGCAAAGGAATGGCGCAGCGCATGGGGTGTCGCCGAGGGCGGCAGTCCGAGTGCCCCGCGCAGTTGGGCGACCCGCAATTGCACCAGCCGCGGCGACAGCACGCCGCCCCGCAGGCCCCGGAACAGCGGCTCCTCGGGCCAAAGCTTGAATGGACACAGCTCAAGATAGACATCGATGGCACGGCGAACGGTATCGATCAGCGGCACCAGGCGGATCTTGCCGCCCTTGCCGGTGACGCGCAACGCCGTGCCTTCGAGATCGCTGCGGGTGACCGCCAAAGCCTCGGCAATGCGCAGGCCGGCGCCATAGCACAGCGAGAGCACAGCCATGTCGCGTGCCGCGATCCAGGGGCGCTCTTCAATCGCGGCGGTGGTGGTGATGGTGCCGCGCGCCTCGACGACGGTCAGCGCCTTGGGCAAGGTGCGCGCCAGCCTGGGGGTGCGGATGATGTTGAGTGCCTCGGTGGCCAGCACGCCTTCGCGCTCCAGGAAGCGGAAAAAGGATTTGAGCGCCGACAGCACCCGGGCCAGCGAGCGCGACCCCAGGCTCTCGGTGCGGCGCCGGGCCATGAAGGCGCGGATATCGGCGGCGCGCAAATCCGCGAGCGTCACCAGGCTTACCGGTCCACCGGTATGGGTGCACAAAAACGCCAGGAACTGGTCCAGATCGCGCGCATAGGCCTCGATCGTATTGTCCGCCAAGCGCCGCACGGAGCCGAGTTCGCGCTGCCACAGGCTGATCTGGGCGCGCATGACGTCATCGGTGGCAAAGGCAGAATCGGCCATGGGCAGAGCCTAATCCGAAGCGGTTAGAAAATCGTAGCGCAAGACGGGGTTGGCGCCAGGCCTTGGCAAAATCACTTGCTTTTCCCCTGCTGAAAATGCGAACAGAACGAGCACAAATGGAACAGCACCCGGACATAGTGGCGGTGATGGTGGGGGTAGCCGTGGAGGGCCCCTATTCTTATCGCGTGCCACCCGGCATGCGGGTAAGCCGTGGCTCGATCGTCTCGGTGCCCCTGGGGCCGCGGCTGACGTTGGGCGTGGTGTGGGGGCTGCCCAAGGACATGGTGGCCCATAACCGGCTCAAGGACATAGCCTACGCCTATGACGTGCCGCCGTTAAGCGAGGAATTGCTGAGGCTGGTGGATTGGATCGCCCGCTATACGCTGGCCCCTCCCGGACAGGTGTTGCGGGCGGTGCTGCGCTCGAGCGAGGCGCTGGAAGCGCCCAAGCCGTTGGTGGCGTTTCGGCGGACGGGACAAGAGCCGGATCGGCTGACGCCGGCGCGGTTGCGCGTACTCGATGTGCTCAATGATGGCGAGGCCTGGCCCAAGGCGGCGCTGATCGGAGCCGCCGGAGTTTCGGCCTCGGTCATTGAAGGGCTGGAGCGGGCCGGGGCCTTGGAACGGCTGCAGATGGTGCCGCCGCCGGTGGTTTCGATCCCCGATCCGAACGGGGCGGTCGCGGTGCTGAACAGTGCGCAAGAGGCGGCGCTGGCCCAGATCGCCGCGCTCGATGCGCATGCGTTCGGCGTGGCACTGCTCGATGGAGTGACCGGTGGCGGCAAGACCGAAGTGTTCTTCGAGGCCGTTGCCGATACCTTGAGGGTGGGCCGGCAGGCCTTGATCCTGCTGCCCGAAATCGCGCTGACGCATACCTTTCTGGAGCGATTCAGCAAGCGGTTCGGGACCAAACCGGCCGAGTGGCATTCGGACATGACGCCGGTGCAGCGCGGCAAGGTGTGGCGCGGGGTGCTGGACGGCACGGTGCGGGCAGTAGTGGGCGCACGATCGGCGCTGTTTCTGCCGTTTCGCGAACTGGGCATGCTGGTGCTCGATGAGGAGCATGACGGGGCCTACAAGCAGTCTGAAGGCGTCAACTATCACGGGCGGGACATGGCGGTGGTGCGTGCGCACCTGGCCAATGCACGGGTGATCCTGTCGTCGGCAACGCCGTCCGTCGAGACACGCAACAATGCCAATGTGGGCCGGTACGCGCATGTGCTGCTGACTGCGCGCTTTGCCGAGGCGGCGATGCCCGACATCACGGCGATCGACATGCGGGTGGACGGGCCGGAAAAAGGCCAATGGATCGCGCCACGACTGGCGCGGGAAGTGTTTGCGGCAATCGAGCGTGGCGAGCAGGCGCTGCTGTTCCTCAACCGGCGCGGCTATGCGCCGCTGACGCTGTGCCGCGCCTGCGGACATCAATATCAATGTCCTGATTGTTCGGCCTGGATGGTGGAGCACCGGTTTCGCGGCGTGTTGATGTGCCACCATTGCGGGCACGAAGTGCGCACGCCAAAGGTGTGCGGCAAGTGCGGCGAGGCCGATACGCTGACCGCGGTGGGCCCGGGCATCGAACGGGTCGCCGAGGAAGCTGCGGCGCGGTTTCCCGATGCGCGCCGGGTCATCCTGTCCTCGGACATGGGCAGCAACGCGCAATTGCGCGATCGCTTCACCGAAATCGAGAAGGGTGAGTTCGATCTGATCATCGGCACGCAGTTGGTGGCCAAGGGTCATCATTTCGAAAAGCTCTCGGTGGTGGGCGTGCTCGATGCCGATCTGGGGCTGGCGCATGGCGATCCGCGGGCGGCGGAGAAAACGTTCCAAATCCTGACCCAGGTGGCGGGCCGGGCCGGGCGGGCGTCGCGCACCGGCAAGGCGTTCTTGCAGACCTATCATCCCGAGCATCCGGTGATGCGGGCCATGGTGAGCGGGGATCGCGAGGCGTTTTACAGCCATGAATTGCTGGCCCGCGAGGCAGGCGGGCTGCCCCCGTTCGGGCGGCTGGCGGCGTTGATCGTTTCGGCCAACGAACACGACGCGGCAATGGGATTTGCCAAAAAACTGCTCTCGGCGGCCCCAATGGCCGAGGGGGTCAAACTGTTCGGCCCGGCCGATGCGCCGGTGGCCATGGTGCGCGGCCGCCACCGGGTGCGGCTTCTGGCGCAATCGGGCAAGGATTTCGACCTCAGCGGCTATGTGCGGTTCTGGCTGGGATCGGCGGAGAAAGTGACGGGCAATCTGCGGGTCCAGGTCGATATCGATCCGATGAGCTTTATGTAATGACGTTTGTCACGACATGTATCTGGTGATATGGTGCAGATCAATGGCTTCCAATGGGACGACGGCAATCGTGAGAAGTGCTGCAAGCATGGCGTGCCATTGCAGGACATCGAGGCGCTATTCGTATCCGGTAGCTTGATCGTGTTGCCAGATCCTTTTCCAGGTGAAAGCCGCTTGCGCGGCATTGGTCAGTCGTCTGCCGGGCGCCATATCTTTGTGGTTTGGACGATACGCGCAGTTGGCGGTTTGCACTTGGTTCGCCCGATCAGCGCTCGGTACATGCATGCCAAGGAGGTAGAGTATTATGAGCAAGCTTAACGTTGAAAAGGCTGCATTGCCAAGCTTCGCGAGCGACGAGGACGCCGAGGAATTCGTAGGGAACAGCGACTTGACGCAGTTTGATCTGAGCGGAGGGAAGCCAGTGAACTATGAATTCAGGCCGAAGGCGACCACGATCAGCATGCGTGTCTCCCAAGACCTGCTCGACGCCGTCAAGGTCTGCGCCCGGCAAGACGGCGTACCCTATCAAAGGTTCATCCGGCAAACGCTGGAAGCCGCGGTGATGCGCAACAAGCGTTAAGAGGCCCCTGCGACACTTTCGTCAGCCGTGAATCTCACCCCCAAGCCTTGCAAGCCGCGCGGGGCTTGTGCTAGAGCCAGCGCAACCTTGAAGGGGTCTCCAGACGGCCCCATTCTCACCAAAACAACAAGCGTCAGTGATCGCCTGGGTTCCTTCGAGTTCTGAGACGAAGAGGCAGGCGGCAACCAAGAGGGTGATGCGGCATTGGCAGCGCAGAATTCAGTGCTTGTGCAGATTGCGCGACCGTATGCGTCGGCGCTGTTCGACCTCGCTGAAAGCGAGAACCAGCTGGCGTCGGTCGAAACGTCGCTGTCCGACATTTCCCGGCTGATCGGGGAAAGCGAAGATTTCTCCCGGTTCCTGCGGTCTCCGGTGATTACCGGCGATGCCAAGGCCGTTGCGCTCGACGCCCTTCTGGCCAAGGCCAGTACCAATGGGCTCGTGGCCAATTTTCTCAAGCTGGTGGCCCGGAACGGACGCCTGTTCGCGATGGACCAGATCATCGTGGGCTTTCGCGAACTCGCGGCCAAAGCGCGCGGGGAAGTCACGGCCGAGGTTACATCGGCCGCACCGTTGACAGGCGCACAGGTTGCCGAGCTGGCTGAGACGCTCAAGACCAGGATCGGCAAGACCGTCACGCTCAATCAATTCGTCGATGCATCGCTCATTGGCGGCCTTCAGGTGAAGGTCGGCAGCCAGATGATCGACTCATCCCTCAAGACAAAACTCGCTGCGATGAAGATCGCCATGAAAGAGGTCGGATAATGGACATCAAAGCCGCGGAAATTTCTGCGATCCTCAAGGACCAGATCAAGAATTTCGGCCAGGAAGCCCAGGTCTCCGAAGTCGGCCAGGTGCTCAGCGTCGGCGATGGCATTGCGCGCGTCTATGGCCTGGACAAGGTGCAGGCCGGTGAGCTCGTGGAGTTCCCGGGCGGTATCAAGGGCATGGCACTGAACCTTGAAACCGACAATGTCGGCGTCGTGATCTTTGGCAATGACCGCTCGATCAAGGAAGGCGATGTCGTCAAGCGCACCGGCTCGATCGTGGACACCCCGGTCGGCAAGGGCCTGCTGGGCCGCGTGGTCGATGGACTTGGCAATCCGATCGACGGCAAGGGCCCGATCGAGCACACCGAACGCCGCCGCGTCGACGTCAAGGCGCCGGGCATCCTGCCGCGCAAGTCGGTGCACGAGCCGATGTCGACCGGCCTCAAGGCCATCGATGCGCTGATCCCGATCGGTCGTGGCCAGCGCGAGCTGATCATCGGCGATCGCCAGACCGGCAAGTCGGCGATCATTCTCGACACGTTCCTCAACCAGAAGCCGGCCCATGATGCGGGCGCGTCGGAAACCGACAAGCTCTATTGCATCTATGTCGCGATCGGTCAGAAGCGCTCAACCGTGGCGCAATTCGTGCGCCAGCTCGAAGACGCCGGCGCGCTGCAATATTCCGTGGTGATCGCCGCGACAGCGTCCGATCCGGCGCCGCTGCAATATATCGCGCCGTTCACCGGCTGTGCCATCGGCGAGTTCTTCCGCGACAATGGCATGCATGCCGTGATAGCCTATGACGATCTGACCAAGCAGGCCGTGGCCTACCGCCAGATGTCGCTGTTGCTGCGCCGCCCGCCGGGGCGCGAGGCCTATCCGGGTGACGTCTTCTATCTGCACTCGCGCCTGCTCGAGCGCGCGGCAAAGCTGAATGAAGACCATGGCCTGGGATCGCTCACCGCGCTGCCGGTGATCGAAACGCAGGCGAATGACGTGTCGGCCTATATCCCGACCAATGTGATTTCGATCACCGACGGGCAGATTTTCCTTGAGACCAACCTGTTCTTCCAAGGTATCCGGCCGGCCGTGAACGTGGGTCTGTCAGTGAGCCGCGTGGGTGGTTCGGCCCAGATCAAGGCGATGAAGCAGGTTGCGGGCTCGCTCAAGGGCGAGCTCAGCCAATATCGTGAAATGGCCGCTTTTGCCCAGTTCGGATCGGACCTGGATGCCTCGACGCAGCGGCTGTTGAACCGTGGCGCCCGGCTGACCGAATTGCTCAAGCAACCTCAGTTTTCCCCGCTCAAGACCGAGGAGCAGGTGGCTGTGATCTTTGCCGGCGCCAACGGGTATCTTGACTCCATCCCGGTCAACAAGGTTGCCGACTTTGAAAAGACCGTGTTGTCGGCGCTGCGCGGCAAGCATGCTGAACTGCTCGGCACGATCGCCAGCGAAAAGCAGTTGAGCGACGATACTCGCGCCAAGCTCAAATCGGCGCTCGATGACGTCAAGAAGACCTACGCGGCCTAAGGCCCAGGAGACGACAGGCCCATGCCTTCGCTAAAGGACCTCAAGAACCGGATCGACTCGGTCAAATCGACCCAGAAGATCACCAAGGCCATGCAGATGGTCGCGGCCGCAAAATTGCGCCGCGCGCAGGATGCGGCCGTGGCGGCGCGCCCCTATGCCGAGCGCATGGGCAAGGTGCTGGCCGCGCTGGGCGCCGTCTATGACGGGCAGGAAAACGCTCCGGCGCTGCTGGGCGGCACGGGCAAGGACCAGGTGCATCTGCTGGTCGTGGCGACAGGTGAACGCGGCCTTGCGGGCGGCTTCAACTCGTCCATCGCGCGGCTGGCGCGCGAGCACGCGGCCAAGCTGCTCAGCCAGGGCAAGACCGTCAAAATCCTGACCGTGGGGCGCAAGGGCAACGATATCCTGCGTCGGCAGTATCCGCAGCTGATCGTGGACACGTTCAATTTTCGCGAGATCAAGCAGGTCGGGTTTGTCCAGGCCCAACAGGTCGCCGAAAAGGTGCTGGCCATGTTCAATGTCGGCGAGTTCGACGTGGCCACGCTGTTTTTTGCCAAGTTCGGCTCGGTGATCAGCCAGGTGCCGACGGCGCTGCAGCTTATTCCGGCCAAGCTCGACAAGCCGACGGGCGAAGGCAATGCCGAGGCAGCGACTGTGCCTTATGAATATGAGCCCAGCGAAGAGGCGATCGTGGAAGACCTGCTGCCGCGCAATATTGCGGTACAGGTGTTGCGGGCGCTGCTGGAAAATTCGGCATCGTTTTATGGCGCGCAGATGTCGGCCATGGACAATGCCACCCGGAACGCCGGAGAAATGATCGGCAAGCTGCAGCTGAGCTATAATCGCCAGCGCCAGGCCCAGATCACCAAGGAACTCATCGAAATCATTTCGGGCGCGGAAGCGCTCTAATCATCAGCGAGGACGAACAAATGGCAGACAAAAAGGCCGGTCGCGTATCGCAGGTCATCGGCGCCGTCGTGGACGTCACGTTCGACGATCACCTGCCCGCGATTCTCAATGCATTGGAAACCTACAATAACGGCCAGCGCCTGGTGCTGGAAGTGGCGCAGCATCTCGGCGAAAACGCGGTGCGCACCATTGCCATGGACACCACTGAAGGACTGGTGCGCGGCGCCGAAGTGACGGATTTGGGCGGCGCCATTTCGGTGCCGGTGGGCGAAGCGACCTTGGGCCGCATCATGAACGTCATCGGCGAGCCGATCGATGAAGCCGGCCCGATCTCGGGCGAAGCCACCCGCGAAATTCACCAGGATGCTCCGGCGTTTGCCGAGCAGAGCCCGGAGTCGCAGGTTCTGGTCACCGGCATCAAGGTTGTCGATTTGATCGCGCCCTATGCGCGCGGCGGCAAGATCGGCCTGATGGGCGGCGCCGGCGTGGGCAAGACCGTCTTGATCCAGGAATTGATCAACAACGTTGCCAAGGCGCATGGCGGTTATTCGGTGTTTGCGGGCGTGGGTGAACGCACGCGCGAGGGTAACGATCTCTATCACGAAATGATCGAGTCGGGCGTGAACAAGGACCCCCATGAAAATGGCGGCTCTGCTGCCGGCTCCAAGTGCGCACTGGTGTTTGGCCAGATGAACGAGCCGCCGGGCGCGCGCGCCCGCGTGGCGCTGACGGGCCTGACCGTGGCTGAAAATTTCCGCGACCAGGGGCAGGACGTCTTGTTCTTCGTGGACAATATTTTCCGCTTTACCCAGGCCGGCGCCGAAATGTCGGCGCTGCTCGGCCGTATTCCGTCCGCGGTGGGGTACCAGCCGACGCTGGCCACCGACATGGGGCAGATGCAGGAGCGCATCACCACCACCAACAAGGGATCGATCACCTCGGTGCAGGCCGTGTACGTGCCGGCCGACGATCTGACCGACCCGGCGCCGGCGACTTCGTTTGCCCATTTCGACGCCGTGACGGTGCTGAACCGCGCGATTTCGGAAAAGGGCATCTACCCGGCCGTCGATCCGCTGGCGTCCAACTCGCGTATCCTTGATGCCAATGTCGTCGGCCAGGATCACTACGACGTGGCCCGCCGCGTCCAGGAAGTGTTGCAGAAGTACAAGGCGCTGCAGGACATCATCGCCATCCTGGGCATGGATGAGCTCAGCGAAGAAGACAAGCTCACCGTGGCGCGGGCGCGCAAGGTCGAGCGCTTCATGAGCCAGCCTTTTGACGTGGCCGAAGTGTTCACCGGCTCGCCCGGCGTGTTCGTGCAGCTCGAAGATACCATCAAGGGCTTCAAGGGCCTGGTGGCGGGTGAATATGATCACTTGCCGGAGGCGGCTTTCTACATGGTCGGGACCATCGAGGATGCGGTCAAGAAGGCGCAAAAATTGGCAGCCCAAGCTGCCTAGTTGACGCTGCATGGCTCGCTGGGATCAGCGGGCCAACCAGCATGCCGGATTTCTTGCTCAAGGACCCAATGAATGGCTGAAGGCCTCAGAATTGAGATCGTGTCGCCCGAGCGACTGGTGCTGTCCGAAGTCGTCGAGTCGGTTACCGTGCCGGGGACCGAAGGGTATTTTACGGTCATGAACGAGCACGCGCCGTTCATGACGACGTTGCGGCCGGGTTTCATCACCGTCAATGGCGCCAGCGGACGCGACGAAATCTATTTCGTGCGTGGCGGGTTTGCCGATGTGTCTGCCGACGGCTTGACAATCCTGGCCGAAGAGGCTTCGCCCTATTCCGAGTTCGACCATGCCGATCTCGCCGCACAGATCAAGCAGGCCGAGGAAGAACTGGCAAAGGCCAATTCGCCGGACGAGAAATCATATGCCCAGGACGTGGTCAGCGGCTTGCTGAACCTGGCGATCGAGGCCGGGCAGCTGAACGGCGGTCACGTTCACTAGACTTACCCGGTTGGCTTGGCTTGCAGCCTGCATCTGCGTAAAGGCCGTCTCCACAAGGAGGCGGCCTTTCCATTGAACTGGTCGTTCTGCCTAAAATATGTGCAAGTCATTGAAATTCATACGAATTCTTTGCTTTGAAACTTATGCTTAAGATTTTGCCTCCACTTTGGGATCACAGGTGATCGTTGCGGCCCTGCGCCGCCAGGAGTGACGGATGGGCAAGGCCCTTGGCAAGGTGTTGGTCAACCTCAAATTGACCTCCGCGATTGCGGCAATGGTGATTAGCGCGATCCTGTTGTCGATTGCAGCGGTTTTGCTGGGCTTATGGATCAGCCTTGCGGGTACGACGCGCGAGACGGCGACTGCGGCAATCGCCAGCTCGACCCGGATCGCGGCACAGATCCTGGCCTATAACCTGCCCAATCTGGGCATCGTGGCCGACGGAAGCGGCGATGTCACCGATCTGAGCATCAACATGATGCGCAAGTTTCGCAGCCATGACGTGATCGACGGCATTGCCGGGGTAACACGCGAGCCGGTCTCGCTCTACCTGCTTGATCCGGCGGCGCCCGACAACCTGCAAGTCAACACTACAAGCTTTATGGACGGAACTGGCGAGCGGCGGCTGGATGCGCCGATCGCCAAGGGAACGCCCATGTTCGAGGCACTTGCCGGCGGACAGGCCGTGCGGCAGGAAGAAACCATTGCGGGGATAGGCTATTTCACCCGCTACCAGCCGATCCGCATGGAAAACGGCACCCTCATCGGGGCGTTGCAGGTGGCGGTCGCCAAAGCGCCGGTCGAGGCGGTGGTGGGACGCACCATGACCATGCTGCTGGTGGTTGGCGGGGTGGCACTGGCAGTCACTGGCGGCCTGGCGCTGCTGCTGTCGCAACGGCTGAGCCGGCCGGTGCGGCGATTATCGTCGGTCATGGGCGCCATGGCGGCCGGGGCGTTGCAGACCCATGTTCCCTACACCGACCGGCGCAATGAAATGGGAGCGATGGCCCGGGCCGTGGAGGTCTTCCGCAGCAATAGCCTGCGCATGGCGGAATTGGGCGAGCAGAGCGGCAAGCACTTGGAGCGCGCAGCTGACCATGCCGGACAGCTCAGCGCCATTTCGGCGTCGCAGCTGGTGGTGGAGTTCACGCTTGCGGGCGAGGTGCGGACGGTCAACCAGAACCTGCTCGACCTGCTTGGTTACGATGCCGAAGCGGTTCAGGGCCAGCCCAATGCGCTGTTCCTGTTTGATGCCGATCCGCAGTCCGAGAGCTATAAATCGTTCTGGCGGGAGCTGGCGGGCGGGGCGTTCAAGAGCGGAGAATATCGGCGGCGCCGACGGGACGGGCGTGAAGTGTGGATTCAAAGCACGTTCACGCCGATCCTGGGCGTTGATGGCGTGCCCTACAAGATCGTGCAGTTTGCCACCGATGTCACGGCCCGCAAGCAGGCCGTGGCGGCTGTCGGCGCGGGACTGGCAAAGCTGGCGGCGGGCGATCTGAGTTCGCGCCTCGAGACGCCGTTCCAGACCGAGTTCGAAGGGCTGCGCACAGCGCTCAACGACACGGTGGACAAGTTCGGCGCGGTAGTGGGGCAGCTCAAGACAACCTCGCGGTCGCTCAAGATCGCGACCGGGGAAATCCTTTCGGGTGCCAATGACTTGAGCGAACGGACGACGAGGCAGGCGGCAACGATCGAAGAGACCGCTGCGGTCATGGAACAATTGGCGGCCACGGTGGCGCGCAATGCCAAGCTGGCGCACCAGGCGAGTCTCGATGCAGGACTGGTGGCCAAATCTGCCGAAGAAGGCGGCGCCGTGATGGAGCAGGCCAATGCGGCCATGCTGGGCATAGAGACTTCCTCGGGCAAGATTTCCAACATTATCGGGCTGATCGACGATATTGCGTTCCAGACCAACCTTCTGGCGCTGAACGCATCGGTAGAGGCGGCGCGAGCGGGGGACGCCGGTAAAGGGTTTGCAGTGGTGGCCGTGGAAGTGCGGCGGCTGGCGCAATCGGCGGCCGGTGCTTCGGCCGATATCAAGCGGCTGATCGAGCAGTCGGCGAGCGAAGTGGCGCAAGGCAGCCGGCTGGTGGCTGATGCGGCGGCGCGGCTGCAAACCATGCTGGAGCGGACGCGTGCCAATACCGCGACGATGGACACCATGGCGCGCGAAAACCAGGAGCAAGTGGTGGCGATCGGCGAAGTATCCGTAGCGGTCAACACGCTTGATGAAATGACCCAGCACAATGCCGCCTTGGTGGAACAGACAAATGCGGCACTGGAGCAGACCGAGGCCGAAGCCACGGCGCTGGATCAGATCGTGGCGGTGTTCACGCTGGCCGGAAGCCAGACAGGCTCGGTCAAGGCGCGTCTGGCAGCCTAGAGAGCCCCTGATCGAGCCGATAGCGTAGTTGCTGTTTCATTAAGTTCTGCAGCGTAATCTTATCCAAGGCGCCCGAGTCGGGCTTGCCGTTGGGGGCGGCAATTCATGAAATTTGCGACAATGGTCACCTATGTTTCCGCAACGGTCCTGCTCACCGGAGCGCTGATGTCCGGTTCGAGCTTTTACGTGGGACAAGTGTTTGCCAAGGCGAGTGCGCAATCGGCCACGCTATTGTCCTCGATGCGCGAGCAGATGACGGCGGATATGATGCATGATGCGATGCGCGGCGTGGTGTACCGCGCGCTTTATGCGGCCAACATCGCCGATGCGGCCATGCAGGCAGCAAGCAAAACCGATCTGGCCGACTACGGGCAGGCCTTTCACGCGGCCATCGACGCCCAGGCCGAGCTCGACCTGCCGGCCAATATCCGCAACGCCCTGGCTGAAATCAAAGCGCCGCTCGACAGCTACATTGCCAGTGCCGAAACCTTGGTGGGCCTGGCCGAAGGCGGCGACATAGCCGGTGCGGCCGCGCAGCTGGACCCGTTCGAAGCGGCGTTCCGGACCTTGGAGACAGGCATGTCGGCGGTCTCGGACACCATCGAAGCAGAGAATGTGCAAGCAGGCCTCGAGACGCGCGCGATTGCGGGGCTTGCAAGCATGGCAAGTTGGGCAGGCGCAGGCCTGATCATGGCACTGGTGCTGGCTTTGGTGCTGCTGAGCCGCAGGTTCGTGACGCGCCCACTGGTCGGCATGACCGCGAGCATGCGCCAATTGGCCAAGGGTGACCTATCGGTCGTGGTGAGCGAACAGCAGACGATCGCGGAAATCGGGGCAATGGCCAGCACGCTCAAGGTGTTTGGCGAAGCCCTGCGCAGCCGAGCGGAGTTGGCGGTCGGCGCGGAGGCCAATGCAAGGCTTGACATGGCGCGGGCTGCGGAGGCCGCCGATCTGACGCGCAGCCTGGCGACGGTCGTGGGCGCCGCGGCCGAAGGCGATCTGTCGCGGCGCATCGAAACCGGGTTTGCCGATGGCGAATTGCAGGCCGTTGCCGACGCGGTCAATCGGCTTGTGGCAACGGTTGAAGGCGGATTGGGCGAAACCAGTGGGGTTTTGGCATCGATCGCGCGGGCGGAACTGGACCGCCGGGTCATGGGCAATTACGACGGCGCGTTCGGCAAGCTCAAGGACGATACCAATGCGGTTGCCGATCGGCTGACCGATATCGTCGGCCAGCTCAAGACTACCTCGGACGCGCTCAAAACCGCTACGAGCGAGATCCTGGCCGGTGCCAATGATTTGAGCGAGCGCACGACGCGCCAAGCGGCGACGATCGAGGAGACGAGCGCGGCGGTGGAACAATTGTCGGCGACCGTGGCCGACAATGCCAGCAAGGCCGAGGCCGCCAGTGCGCAGGCAGGCAGCGCCGCGCAAACGGCCGAGGCCGGCGGGCTGGTTATGGACCAGGCGACAATGGCCATGGAACGGATCACGCAGAGCTCGGGCAAGATTTCCAATATTATCGGATTGATCGACGATATCGCCTTCCAGACGAACCTTTTGGCGCTCAATGCTTCGGTGGAAGCGGCGCGGGCCGGCGATGCCGGCAAGGGCTTTGCCGTGGTAGCCGTCGAAGTGCGGCGGCTGGCGCAATCGGCAGCCAGCGCATCGGCGGACGTGAAGGTGTTGATCGAGCAGAGCGCGCAGGAAGTGGCAGGCGGCTCCAAGCTGGTGTCGGATGCCGCCGGCAAGCTGGCGCAGATGCTCGAAGCCGTGCAGGACAATCATCGCTCGCTGGACGCAATCGCGCGGGCCAGCCGCGAACAGGCCTATTCGATCGAAGAGGTGACGGTAGCGGTGCGGCAAATGGACGAGATGACCCAGCACAATGCCGCGCTGGTGGAACAGACCAATGCCGCCATCGAGCAGACCGAGGGACAAGCCAACGAACTGGACCGGGTGGTCGAAATCTTCAAGTTGGGTGATGCGAAGCTCATTCGCCGGGCCGCTTGAGGCGGCGCTTGACAGCGCTGAAGCCGGTCCAAGCGTTCACTCAGGCCAGCGCGGCGTCGACCAGCGCCTTGGCGTGCAGGTCCGTGGTATCATAGACCGGCAGGGGACTGACGGCATCGTCGATCAGCATGCCGATCTCGGTGCAGCCCAGGATGACTGCCTCGGCACCCCGGCCCTGAAGCCTGGCAATGGCATCGACATAGGTCGTGCGTGAGGCGTCCAGCACGATGCCCCGGCACAGTTCGTCGTAGATGATACCGTTCAGGTTGGTGCGGCCCACTTCTGGCACGAGGACCGTCAGGCCGCGCGCCTCGAGGCGCTCGCGGTAAAACCCCATTTCCATGGTGAAGCGCGTACCCAGCAGACCAATGGTCCTGAAGCCATCGGCCAGCAAGGCATCACCGGTGGGGTCGGCAATATGGAGGAAGGGTGCGCCAAGGGTATCGGCGATGGCATCGGCGACGACGTGCATGGTGTTGGTGGCCAGCCCGATTATGCCGGCGCCGGCAGCGACCAAGGTCTTGGCGCTTTGAGCGAGGATGGCTCCGGCGCCATCCCAGTCACCGGCCGATTGCATGGCGGCGATCGGGGCGAAATCGAGGGAATGGATCAGCAGCGGGGCTGAATGCAGGCCGCCCAGCCGAGCGGCCGTCTCCTGATTGAGCACGCGGTAATAGTGAGCGGTGGATTCCCAGCTCATGCCGCCGATCAGGCCGATGGTTTTCATCATATCCTAGGCGTGGGTGAAGCGCTGGGGGATGTCGGCAAAGGCAGCGACGACCTTGTCGTAGGCATCCTTCTTGAAGGGCACGATCAGCGCCGGCGTGTGGGTGAGACGCTCCCAGCGCCAGGCGTCGAATTCGGCCGGATGCTTGCCGCCCCCTGGCGTCAGCACATCGATTTCGCTGTCCTGGCCGGTGAAGGCGAAGGCAAACCAGCGCTGGCGCTGGCCACGATATTTGCCCTTGAGCGCTATGCCCAGCGAGTCATCGGGCAGGTCGTAATAAATCCATTCGGGGGCTTCGGCGAGCAGGCTGACCGATGCGATATTGGTTTCCTCATGCAGCTCGCGCAGCGCCGCCTTGAGCGGGTCCTCGCCCTTGTCGATGCCGCCTTGGGGCATCTGCCAGGGTGCGCCGTGCTCGGCGCTGTCTTCGGGATCGTCCTCGGGCTTGCGGCGGCCGATCAGGACATTGCCCTGGCTGTTGAACACGGCGATCCCCACGCAATCGCGGTAGGGCATGGCTTGGCGATCGAAACGGGACATGGCAAAGGCCTTTATTGCATCAGGGCACTGACGGGAACGAGCGTAATGCCCTTGGATTGCAGCGCACGCGACCATTCGGCCACGCTCTGGATGGATATGGGCAGTGCGCTGACAATACCAATAGCCGAGCCGTTCTGCTGTGCCTTGGCTTCAAGGCTGCCAAGCGCCGCCAGTATGGGTTCGCGGGCCGGATTGGTGTCGATCACCAGGTCGGCGCGCGAGTACGGCACCTTGTTGCCGGCTGCAAGCTGGGGGGCCAGCGAGCGATTGGAGGACCCATCGTCGATATAGCCCAGGCCGCGGGCGCCCAATTCCTCCATCATGGGGGAAAAGTCGGCGGCCGAGGCGGTAAAGCGGGCACCCATATTGTTGATCAGGCCGACATAACCACCAAAACGCGCCATCAGCCAGAACAGCTTGTCCAGATTGGCACGCGGCGGCTCGCCGGTGAGCAACGTCTGCGGGCCCGGATCGTTCTGCGGATAATCGAAAGGCTCCAGCGGCACTTCGAGCAGGATTTCGTGGCCGTCGGCGCGGGCGGACGACACGGTCGATTGCAGCGTCTTGCCATAGGGGGCGAAGGCCAGGGTCACCGCAGCGGGCAATTGGTCGATGGCGTCGAGCGAGCCCTGCTCGTTGATGCCCAGGCCGGTGACGATGATGGCAATGGTATGCTGGCCGGCGACAATTGGCGTTTCGGGCGGCGTGGCGTAAGTGGCGAACGGGGTTTCGCCGGTGGCCGAAATGCGCGGTATGGGACCGTTGGCGGTTTCCTCGCTGAGGTCGGGCAGAGCGGCGTAGCGGTCGGCGCCGGGAGCGGGCGCGGCGGCTGGGACCTGGCCGGCAGGATATTGCTGGGGATCGGCGGTGATGGTCACGGGGCCATTGGCGACGTCGCTGGCCAGGCTATTGGCGTTGCGGGTGGAGGTGATCGCTACCTCGTCGGTCGGTCGGCCGCCATCGGGATCGTCCACCAGAGCCAAGCGGGCGACGAAGCCGCCCAGGATCAGCGCGATCAGGCCGAGCAGCACGCGGGCCAGCGGAAAGCCGCGGGGCTTGCGCTCGCCCGGCTTGCGCTTGCGGCCGGTCAGCGGCGTGCTGAGATCATTGGCCATCGGCGGTTCCGCGGCGGTTGAAAAAATGGGGGAAGCAGCGAATCAGCTGCTTCGCCCCGTGTCATAGCCATAGCATGGACGGCGCCGGTCTATTCGCCCTTGGCCGGGAAGGACGGATCGGTCTCACCGCCGTCGATCAGGCGAATGGCGTATTGCAGCTGTGCATCGTCAGCCTTCTCGACCGGTACGAAAACCGAAGAGCCCACGGTGGTCTCCTCCTGGCCTTCGATGGTGATGTGGCCGGCGAGGCCCGCTTCGCCGATGATCTCGTCCTTGCCCTGCAACTCCTCGGGCACGACCTGGGCTACGGTAATGTCGGGCTGGATGCCCAGAGCCTGGATCGAGCGGTTGTTGGGCGTGTAGTAGCGGGCGGTGGTCAGGCGCATGGCCCCATCGGGACCCAGCGAGATGATCGACTGCACCGAGCCCTTGCCGAAGGAGCGCGTACCCACGAGGGTTGCGCGTTTATGGTCCTGCAGGGCGCCGGCGACGATCTCGGAAGCGGAAGCGGAGCCGCCATTGATCAGCACGACCAGCGGCACGTCGGCGATCAAGGCGTCGAGGGCATCGGGCTTGGCGTCGTAGCGGGCGCTTTCCTCGGGCAGGCGACCGCGGGTCAGAACGACAGCGCCCTGCTTGAGAAAGGCGTCGGCGACAAATACCGACTGGTCGACCAGGCCGCCCGGATTGTTGCGCAGATCAAGGATGATGCCCTTGGGGGCCACGTCCTTGCGCTCGGCATAGACCGACTTGATGGCCTTTTCGATGCCGACAAAGGCCTGCTCGGAGAAGCGCGACAGGCGCAGCACGGCGACATCGCCTTCCATGGACCATTTGACGGCCTGCATGGCAATGGTGGCGCGGGTCATCTCATAATCGATCGGGTCAGCGACGCCTTCACGCACGACGGTAACCTTGATGGAGGAGCCGAGCGGCCCGCGCATCTTGGCTACGGCCTCGTCCAGGGTCAGGCCCTGCACGTCGACGTCGTCGAGTTTGACGATGAAGTCGTTGGCCATGATTCCGGCCTTGGCGGCTGGAGTGTCATCGATGGGCGATACCACCTTGATGACACCTTCTTCCATGGTGACCTCGATACCCAGGCCGCCGAACTCGCCCGAAGTATCTTCGCGCATTTCGTCGTAATCGGCGGGTGGCAGATAGCCGGAATGGGGATCGAGCGAGGTCAGCATGCCCTGGATAGCGGCGCGGATCAGCTCCTGCTCATCAGGCGGATCGACATATTCGGCGCGAATGCGGTCGAAGATTTCGCCGAACAGGTTGAGATCGGAATAGACTTCGAGGGGATCGCGGGGCGCGGCGGCTTCCTCGGCGGGCGTCGGTTCGGGCTCTTCGCCGCCGGGCGCAGGATCCGCGGCGGGTGCTTGGTCCGGTGCCTGATCGGGGGCCGGGGCCGCTGGATCTGTGGCGGGAGCGGGCGGCGCCGGTTGCTCCTGGGCAACGAGGATGGAGGCGGGCAACAGCAGCGCCAGCGTCAAGGCGGCGGCGCGGATGGTCGGAAAGCGCATCAGGGTTTATCCACTCTCATGTCGTTTTGGACGGGGCAGCCCACCAGCCGGTGGGATCGATGGGCGCGTTGTCGTGTCGCAGTTCTATATAAAGGGTCGGCTGGGAGTTGCCAGCGCTGGTGGTGACGGTACGGCCAATTGTGCGTGATCCCATGGTGCCCAGGGGTTCGCCCATCAGCACGAACTGACCGATATCGACGCTGACCGCGTCGAGACCCGCTAAAAGGACCGTGTAGTTCTGTCCAGTATTGAGAATGACGATTTGGCCGTAATTGAGGTAAGGGCCCTTGTAAAGCACCCAACCGTCTGCCGGGGCCACGACCTGGGCCTGGGCGCGGGTGACCACGGACAGGCCCTGGCTGATGCCGCCAAAGCCGTCGCCGGCGCCGAACTCGACGACATTGACGCCATTGGAGGGCATGGCCAGATAGCCCTTGGCCTCGTTGAACGGCACACCAGGCTCGGTACGGGCGCTATTGGCCAGAGCCAGCTGGATCGCCTCGGTGGTCATGGCGACCCCGTCGGCTTCGGAGTTGGACGCCGAAGCGGCGGTGGAAACGCTGGTCATGCGTGCGTCGAGGCTATCGATCAGCTCCTTGAGCGAGGTGGCACGGGCGGCAAGGGCAATCGCGTCCTGCTCCTCGGCCTGCAATTGCGTGGTCATGACCGCGACGCCCTGCTTGCGCGCGACGATCAGGGTGGCAATGCGCAATTGTTCTTCTTCCAGCACCGAGTAATTGGCCATCAGGGTCGCTTGCTCGTCCAGGGCGGCCTGCTTGATTTCGGTCAGCCGGGTCAGATCGGCGGCGACAGCCTCGGCCTTGGCGCGCAACTGGGGCACGATGGCGGCGATCAGGATGGCGCTGCGCGCCGAACCCAGGGCGTCATCGGGATCAACGATCAGCGCAGGGGGCGGGTTGAGCGAGATGCGCTGCAAGGCGGCCAAGACATTGGCGATCTGGGTGTCGGCGCCATCCAGGCGCCCGCGCACCTCGAGTTCGGAGACGATCAGGTCGGACAGGCGCTCCTCGACATCGGCGACCTCGATTTCGGCCAGCTTGACGCGCTGGGCGGCGGCGATCAGAGCGGCGTTCTGCTTGGTGCGATCGCCCTCCATGTCGGCGATTTCTTTTTTGAGCGCTTCGGCACGCTCGCGGCTAAGGCTGATCGATGACTCGACGGTGGCGAGATCGGCCTGGCTGGCGGCAGGATCGGGAGGTGCAGGGGCAGATGTTGTGGCGGGTACTACAGGAACTGGCCCGGCTGCGGCCGGGGTGGCATCGGTGGTCGCGGGTGCCGGCTGGCCGGGGGTGGTTTGGGCGGGCGCCGGTGCCGGGGTCTGTGCCAGCAGGGGCAGGGCCGACAGCGCGGCAAGCGCCAGGCCTGCCACCATGCCTATCCTGACGCTGGGACGCACCGACATGCCTACTCCATCCATGGGGCAGGGCCCCGAATCAATCCGCGCACCATAGCAAGCGTGCGGAAAACCGCAGGTTAACGATGTTTAACCATGAGGGATTTTGGTGATCAATCACCGCGGTGGTAGGGGTGACCGGACAGGATGGTGGTGGTGCGGTAGAGCTGTTCGGCCAGCATGATGCGCACGAGCTGGTGGGGCCAGGTCAGGGGAGAGAAGCTCAGAGTCAGGTCGGCGCTGGCGACGAAGGTGGGATCGAGGCCGTCGGCGCCGCCGATGATGAAGCTAGTGGCGGGGCGGCCGTCGTCGCGCCAGCGGGCGAGGAGGGCGGAAAAAGCTTCTGATCCCAAGGACTTGCCGCGTTCGTCCAAGGCCACGACGATGCCTTCGGGGAGGGCGGCGCGGAGAGATTTGGCTTCCTCGCCCTTGCGGGAGGCCGAGGAGGTGGCGCGGGATTCGGTGAATTCGATGACCTCGAACCCGGTCAGGGCCAAGGGTTTGCCGGCGGCGATGGCGCGATCGAGATAGCGCGCGACCAGGTCACGTTCAGGCCCGGCCTTCATGCGTCCCACGGCAGCGATAGCGATACGCATTGGTTAGCGTTTCGCTAGCGTCGAGCGTGACATTCAGTGCGCATCGGCCGCGAAATCTGCCTGCCACATCTTTTCGATGTTGTAGAATTCGCGCACTTCGGGGCGAAAGATGTGAACGATCACATCGCCCGCATCGACCAGAACCCAATCGCAATGGGGCAGACCCTCGATGCGCGGCTTGCCGTAGCCGGCGTCGCGCAGGGCGGTGACCATCTGGTCGGCAACGGCGCCGACATGGCGTTGCGAGCGGCCGGAGGTCACGACCATATGGTCGGCCAGCGAGGACTTGCCGGTGATATCGACGGCGATGGTCTGCTCGGCCTTGGCATCGTCAAGGCAGTCGAGGATCACGTCGATCAAGGGGCGTTCCGGAGCTACCATGGCGGTGGGCGCGGCATCCGGGGTGGCGTTACTGGGCAAACCGGGCATCGTCAGTGGCCCTTTGCCCATGCCTTCAGAGCATGAGTCATGCGTTGAGATAGCATCCTTGGTTGTGGTTCGAATAGTGATTGCACGTCTTTGCAAACGACAAGCGGTCAGTTCCCGTCCGGGTAACGATCATCACAGAGCTCAATATGCGCTTTCCGGCGCAATTGTGCAAGGCAGCGAGCGCCCCGGTACGCCTTGGGCATCTCCCCTCCTCACGAGCATCACGTCAGGGTTACTGGCACTGGCAGCAACTTTAATCCCGGTTGCCGGTTCACCCCCGGCGTCATCTTGTACTGATCCACCAAGACATCAAAGGACTAGACAATGCAGCGACGTTCAATTCTTGCGGGCCTGGGGATGGCGGCGGCAACGCCGATCATGCTCGGCCAAATCAATGCGGCGTTTGCCCAAGAGGCCAAGGCCAGCAGTGCTGCGGAATACTACAAAGGTGTCGCGGGTCCCGCGGCGCTGTCCAAGGTGACGAGCGAAGAAGCCGTCACGCGCGCCACCAATGCCAATGCCAAGGAGTTCGCCGGGTTCGAGCTGGAAGAGGCCATGAGCGTGGGCATGGTCCTGCGCGAGGAAGACATCCCGGAGCCACCGATGGATGCAAAGAGCCAGGCCACGTTCGACACGATCCAGAATGCCGCCGATGGCGACGCTTTCGACAAGGCCTATATCGCCGCCCAACTGGAAAACCACGAATTCCTGAGCGATCTGGCCACGGCGTACCTGGCGACGACATCTCCCGATGAGGACGATGCTGCAGAAGTGCAAGGCCGGCATCTGGCGACATTGATGCTGGCCGTGTTCAAGGAACACGTTGCCATTACCAAGCGTATCCTGGGTGAACTTGGCGGCGCCTAGCGGCTTTCAGCGCCCGGGACAATCGGGCCGGCCCTTGCGGGCCGGCTTTTTCATGGCCGCTGGCCATCGGCGCGAATAGCCGATGAGGACAGGGGCGAGGTGACGCCGTGCAGATAGGTCCAGGCGGGCGCCGGATAGAAGGCGAGACGGCCGGCATCTGCCTCATCGACCCGGTATTTGGCCAGCGTTACGGCAGCCCGGGACGCAGGAACCCGCCGCGCGGCGCCGGGACGCACATAGACGGCAATGGGCAACATGGCGGCGATATCGGTCCAGCGTTCCCAATGGTGGAAATCGACCAGATTGTCGGCGCCCATGATCCAGACGAAGCGGCGGTCACGCAGCGTCTTTTTGAGAAACATGATGGTCTGCCAGGAATAGGTGAAGCCATGAGCGGCCTCGAAGCCGGTGACGCGAATGCGGGGGTGATCCATCACGGCGCGGGTGGCCAGGACGCGATCGGCAAGGGGGGCCAGATCCGCGTGGGTCTTGAGCGGATTGCCCGGCGTGACCAGGATCCAAAGCGCGTCGAGCCCAAGCTTTTGCAGGGTCTGCTCGGCAACGAGGCGATGGCCCTGATGGGGCGGATTGAAGCTGCCGCCGAACAGGCCGATGCGCATGCCCGCGCCGGAGGGCGGCAATTCGGTGATGCCGGGGAGGCGGAGGATGGGGCGGTGGGTCAAAATATTCCATAACTCAAGATATGCGGTGGCGCCGCCTTCTCCCCTGGCGGGAGGAGGAGTCCCGAAGGGGCGTATGGCGGGTACTCAAACTTTGCCAAGACATCGGATATGCGGACAGAACCCCTCACCCTGACCCATCCGCTGAACGCGGATTGGTCTGTCCCTCTCCCACAAGGGGCGAGGGGAAGAAGCAGGCGTGGTCTCACGGCCTGGTCTGGCCGGTGCCGCGGATGCGGTAGTTGAAGGTGGTGAGCTGTTCGAGCCCGACGGGGCCGCGGGCGTGCAGCTTGCCGGTGGCAATGCCGATTTCGCCGCCGAAGCCGAATTCGCCGCCGTCGGCGAACTGGGTGGAGGCGTTGTGGAGCAGGATGGCGCTGTCGACGCGGTTGAAGAAGGTTTCGACCGCGGCGGGGTTCTCGGTGATGATCGCCTCAGTGTGGTGGCTGGAATAGCGCTCGATATGGGCGATGGCCGCCTCGAGGCTGTCGACGATCCTGACCGAAATGATCGCGTCCTCGTATTCGGTGTGCCAATCCTCCTCGGTGGCAGGCCTGGCTTGGGGGATCATGGCCATGACAGCGGCGTCGCCGCGGATTTCGCAACCTGCGGCGATGAGTGAAGCAATGATGGGCTTGAGGTGGGTTTTCACCACGTCCCGGTGCACCAGCAGGGTTTCCGCGGCGCCGCAGACACCGGTGCGGCGCATCTTGGCATTGAGGACGACGGGGACGGCCTTTTCGAGATCGGCGGCCTTGTCGATATAGACGTGCACGATGCCTTCGAGATGGGCGAAGACGGGCACGCGGGCTTCGTCCTGGACGCGGGCGACCAGGGTCTTGCCACCGCGGGGGACGATGACGTCGATATTGCCATCAAGGCCCTTGAGCATCTCGCCGACGGCGGCGCGGTCGGTGGTGGGAACGAGCTGGAT
The DNA here is from genome assembly GCF_964244875.1 of uncultured Devosia sp. Lineage (NCBI taxonomy): Bacteria > Pseudomonadati > Pseudomonadota > Alphaproteobacteria > Hyphomicrobiales > Devosiaceae > Devosia > uncultured Devosia sp. The sequence continues at coordinate 164,887 of NZ_CAXTKA010000004.1, read as the reverse complement.
GGCGTCCAGCGGCAGGCCGGCCAGGTGCAGGCCATCGAGCAGGCAATCGACGATCGCCTGGGCGGACTGAAAGCTGTCGGAGCCACCGCGCAGGATAACGGCATTGCCGGATTTGATGGCGAGCGCGCCGGCATCGGCGGCGACATTGGGGCGCGATTCAAAGATCACGCCGATGACGCCGAGGGGGGTGCGGACGCGGGCGATGTGCAGGCCATTGGGCCGGTCCCATTCGGCGATGGTGGTGCCGACGGGATCGGGCAGTTCGGCAATGGTCTTGAGGGCGTGGATCATGGCGTCGATGCGCGTATCGGAGAGGGTCAGGCGATCAAGGAAAGCGCTGGACATGCCCTTGGCGGTGGCGGCCTCGATGTCGCGGGCGTTGGCGGCAAGAATTTTTGTGCGGTGCGCATTGATGGCGCCGGCGGCGGTGAGCAGGGCGGTGCGCTTGGCCTCGGGGGATGCGATGGCGAGCGCGCGCGCGGCGGCGCGGGCCTTGCGGCCGATCTTGGCCATGGTGGTGGCGATGTCGGTTACCGATGCCAGCGCGCTCATGAATATTCTCCCGTCACCATGGCTCGTTCTTTTTCACGGCGTCATTCCCGCGAAAGCGGGACCCTATTCGTTGGGCGGCGCCACTCCAAGAGTGGGTTCCCGCTTTCGCGGGGATGACGCCGTGGGTGGTGAACGTCAGTGGTGTGGCTGTCACCATTTCAGGCCGATACCAAGACCATATTGTCGCGATGCACAAGCTCGCTGCGATTGCCGGCGCCCAGAAGCTCGACCACGGTGGGGCCGCGCTTGCCCATGACGAGGCGGGCTTCCTCGCTGTCGAGACCGGCAAGGCCGCGGGCGATTTCGTGGCCCTCGGGGTCGGTGATGGCGATGGCGTCGCCGCGATCAAAGGCGCCCTTGACCTTGGTGACGCCGACGGGCAGCAGCGACTTGCCGGTGAGGAGGGCACGGGCGGCGCCGGCATCCACCTGGAGCGTGCCGGCGACGGCCAGCGTGCCCATGATCCAGCGCTTGCGGGCCTGGGCGCGCGATTGGGCGGGATGGAACAGGGTGTGGCGGGCGCCTTCGGTGATGGCGCGCAGCGGATGGTTTTCGGTGCCCCTGGCGATGATCATGGCGGTGCCGGCAAGCGTCGCGATCTTGCCGGCCTCGATCTTGGTGGTCATGCCGCCGCGCGACAGGTGGTTGGCGGCGCCGCCGGCCATGGCTTCGATGGCAGGAGTGATGGCGGCGATTTCGCCCAGGTGGGTGGCGGCGGGGTCCTTGGCGGGGGGGGCGGTATAGAGGCCGTCGACATCGGAGAGCAGCACCAGGCAATCGGCCTCGATCATGGTGGCGACGCGGGCCGAGAGGCGGTCATTGTCGCCATAGCGGATTTCGGCAGTGGCGACTGAGTCGTTCTCGTTGATGATGGGGACGGCGCCCAGCGACAGGAGCGTGGCGATGGTGGTGCGCGCGTTGAGGTAGTAGCGGCGCTCCTCGGTGATATTGGGGGTGATGAGGATTTGGCCGGTGACGATATTGTGGCGACCGAGCGCTTCGGCCCAGGCTTGCGACAGCGCGATCTGACCGGCGCTGGCGGCGGCCTGGGATTGCTCCAGCGGCAGGGCGATGGCGTCGAGATGCAGGAGGCGGCGGCCGAGCGCGATGGCGCCCGAGGAGACGATGACGATCTCGGTGCCGGCGGCCTTGAGCGCGGCGATGTCTTCGGACAGAGCGGCGAGCCAGGACGAGCGCAGCTTGCCGGTGGCGCTGTCGACGAGGAGCGCGGAGCCGATCTTGATGGTGAGGCGGCGGTAGGGGGCGAGAGGGGTCATGGTGCCGACTGGGATATCGCGGACCCCTCACCCTGATATTTCTGCTGAACGCAGAAATATCTGTCCCTCTCCCACAAGGGGCGAGGGGTGGTCCGGTGGCTGATTGACCTCGATGCCCCCTTCTCCCCTCGTGGGAGAAGGTGCCCGAAGGGCGGATGAGGGGGCTTTTGAAGCATCACGGCGCCCAATTGGGTTCGGTCTTGCGGCGGGCGGCCTCGAGCTTGGCGGCCTTGGTGGCGTCGAGGGTGTCGATAATGGCATAGAGGACCATGTCGGTGCCCTTGCCGGTGACGCCCGAGACCTGCAGGACCTCCTGTTTGCTGATTTTTTTCAGGAGCTTGAGCTTGTCCTTGAGCGCGTCGGGATCGATGGCGTCGATCTTGTTGAGGACGACCAGTTCGGGCTTTTCGGCGAGGCGCTCGTCATAGGCGGCAAGCTCGGCGCGGATGGTGGTATAGGCGGTCTTGATGTCCTCTTCGGTGCCGTCGATCAGATGCACCAGGACGCCGCAGCGCTCGACATGGCCCAGGAACCGGTCGCCGATGCCGGCGCCTTCGCTGGCGCCCTCGATCAGGCCGGGAATATCGGCCAGAACGAAATCGCGCTCGCCGATGGAGACGACGCCCAGGTTTGGATGGAGCGTCGTGAACGGATAGGCGGCGATCTTGGGCTTGGCGGCGGAAACGGCGGCAAGAAAGGTGGACTTGCCGGCATTGGGCAGGCCGACGAGACCGGCATCGGCGATGAGCTTCAATCGCAGCCAAATCCATTTTTCAACGCCGGGAATGCCGGGATTGGCATGGCGCGGGGCCTGGTTGGCACTGGTCTTGAAATGGGCATTGCCGAAGCCGCCATTGCCGCCCGAAAGCAAGACGACGCGCTGGCCAACCTCGGTCATGTCGGCGATCAGGGTTTCGTTGTCGTCCTCGAAAATCTGGGTGCCGACGGGGACGCGCAGCACCGTGTCTTCGCCATGGGCGCCGGCGCGGTCCTTGCCCATGCCATGGGTGCCGATCTTGGCCTTGAAATGCTGCTGGTAGCGGTAATCGATCAGGGTATTGAGGCCGTCGACGCATTCGATGACGACGTCGCCGCCGCGCCCGCCATTGCCGCCATTGGGGCCGCCGAATTCGACGAATTTTTCGCGCAGGAACGAGACGGCGCCGGCGCCGCCATCGCCCGAGCGCACATAGACCTTAGCTTGATCGAGGAATTTCATTGCAGTCGTCCCGTCCACGCGGCCCGCGTGATGATGGTGTCGATATGCTCCACCTCGGCGTTGCGCGCAAGGCAGAGCAGGGTGGAACGTCCGGTTTGGGTAAACCCGAGCTTGGTCTGGATGGCGAGCGAGGCCTGGTTGAAGGCGAAGACGCCCGAAAGCACCTCGTTGGCCGCGCTGGCGCGGAAGAACCAGTCGAGGCTGGCGATCACCGCTTCGGTCATGATGCCCTGGCCCCAAAAGGGCTGGCCCAGCCAGTAGCCGAGGACGGCGCCGCCCGAGCCGCGATGAAAGCCGACCTGGCCGGCAAAGCCGGTGCCGGGCAGCTCGATGGCGAAATTGGTTTCCTCGAGCGGCAGGCCGGGGCGGCGGGTGCGCAGCCAGGCGCGGGCGTCCGACAGATGATAGGGAAAGGGCACGCGCGCCAGGTTGCCGGCGACGGCGAAATCGTTGAGGTAACGGGCGATCGGCTCGGCATCGCCAGTGGCGGGCGGGCGCAGGAGGAAGCGGGGGGTGGCGAGGGTGGTCATAGCGCGGCGCTCCAGCGCAGAACCAGCAGAGGCTTGCCGCAATGATAGGTCATAGGGGCTCCCCAATGATCTCGACGTGGGAGCCATTTCGCAAAATCACCTGGCCGTCGCGAAGGGAGCGGTGCGTTTGGCCATTGACGAGCATATGGGCGACCGCCGCTTCGGCTAGCGCGGCTTCGGCATGGTTGGACCGAAAATGCGGTACGATGGAAAAGTCCACCAAACTGAGACCATCCCAGATGATGTCCGACGTATATCCCGGAGCGAGCTGATGTGGATCATCCATAAGTTCAATGCCACGGAGGGTAGGGGTCGCCACCACGGCACCGGCGCTGAAGCCGCCATAGACAAGGCCGTCGGCAAGCGCGGTGCCAATAGTCTGATCGAATCCGCTGCGCGCCATGGCGCGGCGCAACAGAAAGCTGTTTCCGCCTAACACCCAGACCAGGTCATAGCGTGACAGCGTTTCGGGCAGCGCTTCATGGGTATCGAAGTAGTCCCGCAAGTCAAGCATGTCGGCGGTGATGCCCAAATCGGCGAGTTCGGTGATGGGATCGTAGATATTGGTCCGATAGCGTACCTGATCGTCAGCCGGGATCATATCGAGCGCATTGCCAATGATAGCCGCGCGGCGGCCATTGCCCAAAAGCGCGAGCAGCGTTTCAGTGGCGGTGCCAAATCGGTATGACGACAAATAAAGCTTCATTTGGCTGCATCCAAACGAAAGAGGGGAACCGGCGACCGGTTCCCCTCCATCAACTGCGTTGGCAAAACCAACCGGGGACCCAGGTCACCGGAAGCGGTCTGCTGAACCGTGCCGGGTTATTCGGCGGCCAGTGCCGGTTCGACCGACACGAAGACCTGCGACTTGGCGCGGGTGCGGAAGGCGACCTTGCCGTCGATCAGGGCATAGATGGTGTGGTCCTTGCCCAGGCCAACGCCGGTGCCGGGATGCCACTTGGTGCCGCGCTGGCGGATCAGGATATTGCCGGCAATCACGGCTTCGCCGCCGAACTTCTTGACGCCGAGACGACGGCCGGCGGTATCACGACCGTTGCGGGATGAACCGCCTGCTTTTTTGTGTGCCATGGTGTGCGCTCCTTATTCCTGGTCGGCCTTGGGCGCGGCCTTCTTGGCCGGTGCCTTTTTTGCCGGCTTGTCGGCGGCGGCTTCGGTTTGGGCGGCAGCGGCCTTTTTCGGGGCTGCCTTCCTGGCGGGCTGTTCAGCCGCGGTCTCGCCGGCAGCGGCGGGCGCTGCAGCCTTGGGGGCCTTGTTGGCCGGGGCCGCTGCGCTGACGCTCGGGGTTGCCGTTTCGGCGCGGGCGGCGGCCTGGATGGTCGGCTGGGCGCCGCCGGTCAGGATTTCGGTGATGCGCACGGTGGACAGCAATTGGCGATGGCCATTGCGGCGGCGATAATTATGGCGACGGTTCTTCTTGAAGATGATGACCGTCTTCTGCTTTTTGGTATCGAGCAGTTCGGCGGCGACCATGGCGCCCGCAACCAGCGGGGCTCCCACCTCGCCGTCGATCATCAGCACCTGGTCGAAGGTGACGATGGAGCCGGCTTCGGCATCGAGTTTTTCAATCTTGAGAACGTCATTGGCGGCAACCTTGTACTGCTTGCCACCGGTCTTGATCACGGCAAAAGTCATCTCTGCGCCGGGTGTTGCAAACACGCCGGTCCCTTGTATCGCGCTTTGCGGCGCCGCAGGTGCGCCTTGGACGTTGCCGTCCGGTCCTGCGGTCTTCGAACTGATGCCGGACGGGTCCGGCGGGCAGCCTCAAGCAGCGGCTTATAAACCAAAGAAGCGCGCCAAGCGGGTTGGCACGCATTCCAAGGCGGCTTATCCCCGCAAAAGGGGGGGCGAGTCAAGGGTCAACCGGCGTTGGGGTACCAGTTGCGCAGGCGCACTTCGACGCCCTCTCCCACCTGGGCCTTGAACGCTTCAAGGTCGCTTTCGGCATAGTGGTAGGGATAAACGATCCTGGGCTTGAAGGTGTTGACCGCTTCGGCGGCCTGATCGACGGTCATGGTATAGGGCAGGTTCATGGGCAGGAAGGCGATATCGATGTTTTCCAGCGCCAGCATTTCGGGCGTCGGCTCGGTATCGCCAGCAATGTAGACGATCTTGTCGGCGAACTTGACCAGATAGCCATTGCCGACGCCTACGGGATGATAGTTCATGCGGTCGGGCGTCGTGTTGTGGGCGGGAATGGCCGCCACCGGCAGGGCATTGAGCGCGCCTTCCTCGCCATTGGCTACGGCGGTGGCATTGGCCTTGAGCGCCTCGGGCAATTTGTCGAACACTTCCTGCGTGGTCAGGATCGGCACGGTGCCGGCGATAGCCTCGAGGGTGGGAATATCGAAATGATCGCCATGGGCATGGGTGATCAGGATGGCGGTGGGCGCGGGCAGACCCTGGTAGAGTTCGGCGCCGCCGACGGGATCGACATAGATGACCTGATCCTGCCAGCCGAGCAGGAGACTGGCATGATCGACCGGGTGAATGATGACGTCGCCATCGGCGGTGGTCAGGGTGTCCCCGTCCAAGGTAGGAGTGTCCGTTTGTGAAAAGGCGGGGCTAAGCCCGGCGGCGAGAAAGGAGGCGAGCGGCAATGAAGCCATGCCGATGACGAGGTGGCGACGCTTGAGCATGGGAATGTCCTTGGTGAAATCTGCGTTCGGTGAACGCAGGCTCGGTCGGCCAGGTTCATCGCCCACGCAAATGTGACTCCAATGAGACTAGCGCGCGGTCAGCCGGGCCCGGAGCGTCGTGACCGTGGCGATCTCGCCGGCGAGTACGTCCGGCTTGTGGATCAAGGACCAGTGCGCCAGCGTCCAGGGCGTGGCGTCGGTGGAAACAGACATGGTGGGCAGATAGGCCATGGCCGTCGTCTCGCCGGTTTCGGTCAAGACCACAAGCGTGGCGCGGTGATATTCGTCGCCTTCAAAGGCGTCCAGCATGTCCAGTTCGGCAGCGGTCAGGCCCTGCAGCAGCAGGCCCGGCGCGCTGGCGCCGGCAAGGGCAACGAGACCCGGATAGACCCGGCCCGGCATGTGCACGGCCCGAAACCCCGGCGCCTGGGCGACGGTGATGGCGTCGCCGTCAGCACGGCGGCTCAGCAGCGCCCGACGAAGGTCGGGATCGCGCAGGGTCCCATAGACAAAGAGCGGGTGCGGGGTCACGGCGGGCTCCTGTGCTGGCGGCGCCGCTGCGGGCAGATGGGGAGTTGCAGGGTGCTCCTGCCTATGTCATAAGCCCGCCCATGTCGACCGGGCCCGCGCAGGCGGACATGACGACCTCGCGGAGAGGTGGCAGAGCGGTTGAATGCACCGCACTCGAAATGCGGCATAGGGGCAACTCTATCGGGGGTTCGAATCCCCCCCTCTCCGCCATCGGCGCTCAGAAGCTCCGGACAGCAATAGCGCGTTAAGGCCAGCATTTGGACGATCGAGAACCATGTGCCCGCCGTCGCGGCGAGATCTCAGGCCTGCGACGCCGCCTCAAGCATGACCTAGAAGCGCTCACATGCATTGCCGGCCGCTCCGTCGACCTGCCGGCCGGCGCGTCGGCGCGGGCGCGCATGCAGCAATGGGACACCGGCCGGGTCTTCGATGATGGCTCCCGCCAGGGCCGGCGCCGCATGGAGCGAAGGACGTTGTCTCATGTGCGGTTTGCAAACAGCGCGTATTGGTTCATATCGTTTTCCAATTGCCGCGGTCACGGGCATTTTGGCAGCGCAGATCAGGGGATAGGCAATGGACGAGCGGCATGCGGACGGCAGCGCCGGCGACGCCAATTATGGCGTGATTGGCGTCAATTACACGAACTATCGGCAGCCGGAACCGTATTTCACGCAGCGCATCGCGGTGGCATTGGGTGAGGCCAGGAGTGTGCTCAATGTCGGCGCCGGGGCCGGTTCCTATGAGCCGGCCGATCGCGACGTGACCGCGCTCGAGCCATCGGCCGCCATGCGCGCGCAACGACCGGCGCATCTGAGCCCGGCCGTGGACGGCGTGGCGGAACGCCTGACGTTCAACGATCAGAGCTTTGATGCCAGCATGGCGACGTTCTCGGTGCATCAGTGGAAGGATCTGGCCGCAGGCCTTGGTGAAATGCGGCGGGTGACGCGGGGAGCGGTGCTGATCCTGACCTGCGATCCGGCGGCGCTGGACCGGTTCTGGCTCAACGACTACGCGCCCGAAGCCATCGCCGTGGAAGCGGGACGCTATCCAGGCCTGCAGACGATCGTCGACGGTTTGGGGGGAACGGTGGACATCCAGCCGATGCCGATCCCGCTGGGCTGCGTCGACGGCTTCGGCGAAGCCTATTACGGCCGCCCCGAGCGTCTGTTGGAGCCGGGGGCCCGGCTGGCCAACTCGGCCTGGAGTTTTGTCGACCCTGCGGTCGGTCCGCGCTTCGTCGAGCATCTGGGCCGCGACCTTGCCGATGGGACCTGGGACCGCAAATACGGCCACCTGCGCCATGAGCCTTGCTTTGATGGCGCACTCCGCCTGATCGTCGGCCGGCCATGATGTACAAACTTTTCTGAAGACGTCCGGAAGGGGACGGGAATGACCATGCTTGGGGCGACGCGCGTTGGTGGCCGCGGCGCTTGCCAGATCGATGGTCGACCCCTGCTTGAGCCGCCGCTGATTTCACGTCGGACCAAGATTTAGCGCCCTCGGCTTTGAACCATAGGCGGGACCTGCCGTTGAGCCACTCGCAACGGAAAGTTTTTCCCATGACGTTCAAGCTAAAACCCGTGGACGAACAGGTCATCGTCGTTACCGGCGCTTCGAGCGGCAACGGGCTGGCAATCGCGGAAGAAGCAGCGCGGCGTGGCGCCGCCGTTGTGCTGGTGGCGCGCAGCGGCGAGGCGCTGAACCACATTGCCCAACGACTGCAAGCGGGCGGGGCACGGGTCGCCGTCTGTGTCGCGGACGTTGCCTTGCCCGGCGATGTCGCCCGGATCGCCGAGGTGGCGATCGCCGCGTTTGGACGGTTCGACACCTGGGTCAACAATGCGGCTTCGGGCGCCTATGGGACCATGGAACAGCTGAGCCTGGACGATCATCGCCGGATTATGGACGTCAATTATTTTGGCGTGCTGGAAGGCTCTCTGGTGGCCGCCAAACACTTGCGGGGCCATGGCGGCGCCATCATCAATATCGGCTCGGTGCTCGGCGATGCCAGCGTATTGCTGCAGGGTGCCTATGCCGCATCCAAGCACGCCGTCCATGCCGCGACCGAGACCCTGCGCATGGAACTGGAGCGGGACGGTGCACCCATCTCGGTTACCCTGATCCAGCCGGCGTCAATGCATACGCCATTTGCCGAGCGGGCGCGCAGCTACCTCGATGCGCCGCCGCGCCTGCCGCCGCTGCTCTACGATCCGCGCCTTGTTGCCGATGCCGTGCTGTTCGCGGCCGCACACCGGCGTCGCACCTTGCGCGTCGGGAGTGCAGGACAATGGATTTCCCTTGGACGCGCGGTGGCGCCGGCAACGTCGGAATTTTTGATAAGGACGTTCGGCAAAGCCTTGCAGGTCAGCCGCGATCCGGGCAATCCGGCCTGGCGCGACACTCTGTTCGAGCCGCGTCCCGCCGGCGCAATCGAGGGTAGCCAGGCCCTGGTCGTGCGTCGCCACAGCTATATCCTGGAAGCGCAAAAGCGGCCGGGACTGACGGCGCTGATGATTTCGGCAGGGGCAATGGTCGCGTTCGTCGCGCTCAGGCGCTGGCTGCGGCCAAGACGAGTATAGCCCAGGTTAACCGATTGCGGGCCGCCGATGTCCGGCGGTCTGACTGTCAATGCCCATAAGCCTGGGGTTGGCGATAGCCATTCCACTCGCAAAGACAATGGCGTCTTCCACCAGACCCGTCGGCGTTTGTCCATAGCGGCGCATGGCGGCCATCCGCAATCGCCAGCCGAAATAGGACGAGACGAGTGCCGTACCCACGGCCACCGCAGCGCCCAGCGTGCGCCGATCCCTGGGCGCGAGGGCCGCACCGGCATAGGCGGCGGTCATGGCACGGACGGCCAGCCCGATCGGCACGATCCGGTCCGGGGCCGATTTCATCTTGTCGCCGCCCATCTCGGCTGCTGCAAGAGCCGTGGCCCCGGCCGTGACCACCGGGTGAAGGAAAAGATTCTGCAGGGGCAGATCGGCGTGGATCTCCCTTCGGAGCGTGGCGATGCCAATTACTGCCAGCGGCGTGATCCCGCGTTGTCCAGTGACCAAGCCGATCAAAAAAGAACGAAGCATGAGACTTCTCCAGATCCAATTGCATCCGGCCTTGCCGATGTCGCGCCCGGACAACAGTTGATGGATGGAAACGATCCGACAGTGTTTCCGGGCTGTAGCCACCCTGCGTCCCCGCAAGGCCGAACGGCAGATGCCTAGTCGTCCATCAAAGCGGCCCGCACTGCCTGCCAGCTCGGCTGGTCCGGGGCCAGCAACAACTGGCCCTGGCGCATCGTCGGGCCATAGGCCTGGCCGGTGAGCAAGGCGCTATAGCCACCGGCCTCCTTGTGGATCAAGGCGCCGGCGGCATGGTCCCAGGGCATCAGGCTGGCATTGAGGCAAAAGCTCATCGCGCCCGTTGCCAGCATGCGATATTCGAAGGCCGAGCAGTTCCAGCTGGTGGTGCGCAAAAAGCGCGGCAGGCGCGGCCCCAGGCGTGTTTGCATATCGGCGGGGAACATCTGCAGGGGCACAAAGCCGTGCATGGCGCCGATCGGCGACGGGGGTGCAACGGACAATCGGGTCATGACACCGGCAGCGGTTACCTGCCAGGCGCCTCGTCCAGGACGCGCGACAAGGAAATCGCCGGTTACCGGATAGTGGATGAGCCCGGCAATCGTCTCGCCACCGGCGACAATCGCCAGGATGCTGCCGAACAGCGGCACGCCATGGGCAAAATTCCAGGTGCCGTCGACCGGGTCGATGATGGCAACGAGGTCGGCATCGGCAAGGCGTGAGAGAATGGCGGCGTCGTTCGAGACGGCCTCCTCGCCGACGATGGCCAGGTCACCCAGGCGATCGGCGAGCAGCGTGCCGAGCAGGCGTTCGGCGCCGATATCGGCATCGGTCACCAGATCGTCGGGCGAGGTCTTGGTGCGGACGGCATCGGCGGCGATCGCGTTGAAACGCGGCAGGATCTCGGTTTGCGCCGTCAGTGCCATGTCGTCCATCAGGGCCTGCAACAGGTCGTCGCCGATGATCTTCATGAGCGCTGGCTCGCCAGATAGGCCTTGAGCGCCGAGGGCTGATCGGTCTGAATGGCGCCGATGCCGGCGTCGATCAATCGCCCCCAGATACGGTCCGGATCGGCCAGGGCAGCCGTGTCGGTCCATTGCCCGCTGCCGGGCTGGTCGAGCGTATTGACCCACAGCGCCATGCCGGCCCGCTGGAATGCCTGGCGGTTATCGGCGATGGTCTTGAGGTCATCGAAGCGAATTTCGCTCATGAAGGGTTGGAGCTGCGACAGCACCGAAAGGGTTTGGCCCAAGGTGTCGGCGGAAAAATGCGTCATGGCCATGAAGGGCAGGTCGGCAATGTCCTGGGCACGGACCCAGGCGATATTGTCGGCGGTCATAACGGCGGCCTTGAGGTCGACATGGCTTGCGGCCCCCATGGCGCGGGCGCAGGCGGCCACTTCGGCAAACAGCCTGCGGTCCTTGAGATCGAGATCGGCAAAAATGCGGCCACGGACAAGCTCGAGCGCTTGTCGCAGCGTCGGGATGCGCTGGTCGGTCGACAGGCGATGGTCGCCGCCATCGTCCTGGCGCAGGAGCATGGCCTGCAACTCGGCCATGGTGCAGCTCTCGGCATGCCGATCGGTCCCCACCATGCGCTTAAGGGTATTGTCATGCATCAGGAAGAGTTCGCCATCGGCACTGCGGCGCACATCGAGTTCCACGATGTTGGCACCGATCGCAATGGCGTTTTCGATGGCAGCCAGACTGTTCTCGGGCGCGCCGTGCCAGGCTCCGCGATGGGCCACGATGGCGCAATCGCGCGCCGGATCGGCGATGTAGTCGATATAGCTCATGCTGGCTCTTTCGGTCGGTTCAGGCGCGGCGGGCCGCAAGGAAGGTTTTGAGCGCCGCGGCCTCGTCGGTCTGGATGGCCGAGACGCCGGCATCGAGCAGGCGACCCCAGACGGCTTCGGGATGCACCAGGGCGGCGCTGTCGGTGAAGCCGGCACAGGATATCGAATCAAGCGTATTGACCCAAAGGGCAATGCCGGCAGACGCAAAGCGCGCCTGATGCGCGGCGAGCTGCTCAATAGCGTCGAAATATATCTCGCAGATGAACGGGGAGAGCTGAAACAGCAATTGGAGCTGTTCGGCGGCATTGGGCGCGTTGAGGCGCGTCTTGCCGATGAAGGGCACCCCGTGCGGCGTAACGGTGGCAACGATCCAGGCAAGATCGTCGCCGGAGCCCAGATTGCCCCAGAAATCGACCTGTTGGTCGACGCCCATGGCCCGGGCCAGGGCGATCACCTGGGGGATCACCTCGCGCTGCTTGACGTCGAGATGCAGGAAAATCCGGTCGCGGGTCAGCGCGAACGCTTCCTTGAGGCTGGGCAGCTTTTGATCGGTCAGCCCGTTGTGCCCGCCGCCATCGCGATCGCGCAGGCGCAGATCGCGCAATTGCGCGGCGGTCAGGGTTTCCAGGGGTTCTGGCCGCCCGGCCATCCGCTCCAGCGTGTCGTCGTGCAGCAGGAACAATTCGCCATCGGCGCTGCGCCGCACGTCGATCTCGACCACGTTACAACCCACAGCAATAGCGTGCTCGATCGACAGAAGGCTGTTTTCGGGCGCGGCGCGCCAGAGGCCGCGATGGGCGATGATGGCGCAAGCGCGCGCCGGGTCGGCGATATAGGTCTTGTAGTGCATCAGGAGTCTTTCAGTGCGGGCCGAAGGCATTGGCAATGGCCTGGCCCGTCCCGGCATCAAAAAGGTGCAGGCGGGTTGGGGAAAAGTCGAGGGCAAGTTTGGCGCTGATCTCGAGTTCGGCGCCGAAGGGGGTGGCGATGCGCAAGGTCGAGCCAGCCAGATCGACCGCCAAGACGCTGTGCGACCCCAGATCCTCGCGGTAGCGCAATTGCGCCTGAAGCGGACCCTTGGCGCTGGCGGTCACATCTTCGGGGCGGATGCCGAGCAGGAACTGGCCGGAGTCAGCGTGCTGCGCCACGGCCTGGCCGTCGGCCAGCCGCAGCGTCATACCGTCCCCGGTGACGGGCAGGACGTTCATCGGCGGCGCGCCGATAAACTTGGCGACAAAGACGGAGGCGGGGCGATGATAGATCGCCCGGGGCGTGTCGAACTGCTCGATGCGGCCCTTGTTGAGGATGAGGATGCGATCGGCCAGGGTCATGGCCTCGACCTGGTCATGGGTCACAAAGACGGTGGTAGCGCCGATGCGGCGGTGCAGGTCCGCCAGTTCGATGCGCATGTCATGGCGCAATTGCGCGTCGAGATTGGACAGTGGTTCGTCAAACAGCAGCACGCCCGGCTCGCGCACGATCGCGCGGCCGATGGCGACGCGCTGACGCTGGCCGCCCGACAATTGCGCCGGCTTGCGCCCCAGCAGTTCATCAAGGCCCAGCATCCTGGCGACGGCCCCGACCCGCGCGATGCGCTCGCCTTTGGGCATGCCGGCGACCTTGAGGCTATAGGCGATATTGTCGAAAACGCTCATATGCGGATAGAGCGCGTAGTTCTGGAAGACCATGGCGCAACCGCGCAGCTTGGGTTCAAGGTCTTGCACTTCGCGGCCGCCGATGAGGATCGCGCCGCCCGAGACGCGTTCCAGCCCGGCGATCATCTGCAGCAGCGTGGACTTGCCGCAGCCCGACGGGCCCAGCACGACGGTGAACTCGCCGGCACGCAATTCGGCGTCGAGCGGGGGAATGACCACGCTGTGGGCATCGTAGGCCTTGCTGACGCCCTTGAGCGCGATGGCGGCGGCAGCGGCGCGAATGGCGGTATCGATGGCAGCCATGGCTATTTCTCCGACAGCACGAGCCCGCGCACCAGATAGCGCTGCAGCACGGCGATCATGACGAGGGGAATGATCGAGACGACGAAGGCGCCGGCCATGATCAGGGGAAAATCGGGCATGACGCCGCCCTGCTCGTCTGGCGCCAGCCGGGCCAGGCCAACGACGGCGGTCTGCATCCGGGGCGTGGACGTGGCCACCAGGGGCCATAGATACTGCGTCCAGCCGCCCAGAAAGATCAGCACGAACAGCGCGGCAAAACTGGTGCGCGAGAGCGGCAGCACGATATCGAGCAGGAAGCGGAGCGGCCCCGCCCCATCCATGCGGGCAGCCTTGGACAGGTCCTTGGGCAAGGTCAGGAAGGTTTGCCGGAACAGGAACGTGCCGGTGCCGTGCGCCACGAGCGGCGCGATCAGGCCGAAATGGGTATCGAGAACGCTCCACTCCAGATGCAGGGGCGCACCCAATAGCCGGGCGATCAGACCGTTGAGGCCGGAGAAATCGAGCAGCCCATTGACCGGGGACAGGACATTGGCCGCCACGGTATAGGTGGTGATCACCCGGATCTCGATGGGCAGCATGATCGTGGCCAGGATCAGCGCAAAGACGATGCCGGCCCAGCGCGCGCCGAAATAGACCAGCGCAAAGGCTGCGAGGAACGACAGCACGCAACTGGCCAGCGCATCGCCCGCAGCCACCACCAGCGAATTGGCCAGTTGCACGGGAATATGGGTGTCGCGGAAAATCCGGCCGATATTGGCCAGGAGCTGGTCGCCCGGTAGCCAGGCCATGCCGTTTTGCAGCATGGCGCCGTAGGACTGGGAGGCGGTGACCAGCATGAGGTATAATGGGCCCAGGATGTAGATCATGCCCACCAGCAGGATCAGGCCGGCGGCGATGTTGAGCGAGCGGGCGTTTTCAATCATGTCAGCGCTCGTAACTGATGCGCTGGCCGAGAAAGGCGAACTGGGCGCTGGTGAGCAGTACGACGAAGACCATCAACAGGGCCGTCTGGGTCGCCGCCCCGGACAGATCGAAACCGTTGAAGCCATCGATATAAATCTTGTAGACGAGCAGCGTCGTGGAGCCGCCCGGGCCGCCCTCGGTCATGGTGTCGATGAGCGCGAAGGCGGAGGTGACGCTCTCGGTAAATTCGAGCACCAGGGTCAGGAAAATCTGCGGCATGATCATGGGCAATTGGACATCGAGGACACGGCGCCAGGGCCCTGCGCCATCCATGGCGGCAGCCTGGTGCAGGGTCCGCGGCACAGCCTGCAGGCCGGCCAGCAGCACCACGAAATTGAACGGAATGCCGCCCCAGATATGGGCTGCGACCAAGGTGACAAAGGCATCATTGCCGTCAAGGCCAGGAGCCCAGACGCCGGGGAACCATTGATTGAGCGGCGCCAGGATGCCGACAAAGGGATTGAAGATGAAGGCAAAGACCACCCCGATCGAGGCGCCGGCCACGCCCTTGGGCCAAACCAGTACATTGCGCGCCGGCTGAGCCAGGCGGATGCTGCGATCGGCCGCCAGCGCCAGCAGCAGGGGGATCAGGACGGCCAGCGACGAGCCGATCACCATGAAGACCAGCGTGCGCCGCAGGGCCGCCCAAAACTGCGGATCGGCGAGGACGCGGGCGAAATTGCTCCAGCCCACGAACGTGGACCCGCCGCCGAACGGACGCTCGAGGAAAAACGACCAGTACAGCGCCTGAACGATGGGCGCGTAGAAGAAGAAAACGATCAACAGTGCCAGCGGGAAGACCAGCAGGACTGGCAGCCAGCGATTGGCAAACATGGCTTGGGGGGCAGTGGTCATGGGCAATCCACGCGGGCAAAAGCGGCGCGTGACCAAAGTCACGCGCCGTGGCTGGATCAATCAGGGGAGTTGAACGCCCTGGTAGGTCTGTTCGAAGCGGCGGAGCAGTTCGTCGCCACGCGACTTGGCGTCGTCGAGAGCCGCCTTGACGGTTTTTTCGCCGTTGAAAGCCTTTTGGGTTTCCTCGATGAAGATGGTGCGGAACTGCACGTAAAAGCCGAGGCGAATGCCGCGCGTATCATCGGTGCCTGGTTCGTTCATCGACTCGATGCCCAAGGCCGCCGTGGCGTATTTCGGATCGTTGGCGTCGGGGCTGGCGGCAAGCGCGTCAAGTACGTCGTTGGTAACCGGGACGTAGCCGGTATTGGCGGTCATGAACAATTGCTGCTCGGGCTGGCGCAGAAAATTGAGAAAGCCCTTAGCCGCCGCGATCTCGGCATCGTCATGGCCTTTCATGATGTAGATCGAAGCGCCGCCGACCAGGGTGTTGTGGCGCTCGTAGCCCTCATACATGGGCGTCAGCGACACGGTCAGCTCGTACTTGCCGGCGAAGGCCTGGGCCGAGCCGGTATAGGAACCCGACGAATTTTCCATCATCGCGCATTCGCCGGCATTGAAGGCCGCGGTGTAGTTGCCGGCCTGGATGTCGCTGGGCAGCTTGACCAGGCCTTGCTTGCGCCAGTCGACCAGGTTCTGCAGGTGCTGGGCGAAAAAGGTGGTGTTGAAGACATATTCGGCGTCGAGCCCGGCATAGCCATTGTGCTCGGACGCGATCGGCAGGCCGTGACGGGCGGAGAACTGCTCGAACATCGACCAGGGCTCGCCATTGGTGACATAGGGACAGGCATTGCCCGCTTCCTTGAGCTTGCCCGCTGCCACGATGATGTCTTGCCAGGTCTTGGGCGTCTCGGTGACCCCGGCAGCTTCGAGCTGGGTCTTGTTGGTGTAAAACAGGAGCGTCGAAGCGTTATAGGGCTGGGAATAGAGTTCCCCGGTGGAGGTCTCGTAATAGGACCGCGCGCCGGCGATATAGCTGGACCAGTCTACATCGGGCAGCACGTCCTGCACCGGGATAACGGCATCGGACAGGATGAGATCGAGGGTTCCGGCATCGAAAAACTGGATCAGGGCCGGGGTCTTGCCGGACCGATAGGCGGCAATCGCCTTCTGCATGCTGGCTTCATAGCTGCCCTGGCCGACGCAGGTGACCTTGTCGGCGGACTGGGCCGCATTGAACGCAGCGCACTGCGCCAGGATGGCGGTTTCGACATTGCCGGTATTGCCGTACCAGAATTCGAATTCGGTGGCCTGCGCCGAGCCGGCACAGGATGTCAGCGCGGCCAAGGCCGCCAGAGTGGTTAGCTTCATGATTTGCCTGCCCTGTTTGCAGCGACCGACCATGTTCGATCGAGCCATCTTGCCGTTTGTTACACTTTAGTTGTGACAATTGGGTGAAATGGCATTGTCGTGGTTTGGCAAGCGCCACTTTAGGTTGAAATCAACGGCGTTAATGGTTGCGCATTCTGGTGTTTGTCACACCTTCGTGGTAACTGTGCAGGCTGGAGGGCGGGATGAGCTATGCACCGGAACAGTTGATCGCGCGGCGGTTTCTGCGCGCCAGCGACGATGGCGTCGTCTCGTCCAATGAGCGCAGTCTGCTGCGGCTGATCTGGCGCCATCCGGGGCTGTCGCGCTCCGAACTGACCGCGCAATGCGATCTCACCCAGCAATCGGTGCATCGCATCCTCGATGTGCTGGCGGAGCGCGGCATAGTTCTGCTCGGCTCGCCCAAGCCCGGACTGGGGAGCGGGCAGCCAAGCCCGATGCTGCGCCTCAACGGCAAGCACGCCTATTGCTGCGGGCTATCGGTCACGACCGACGTCATCGACATCTGTCTGATGGATCTTGCCGGCAATATCCTGGCCGAAACCAATATCCCCTTGTGGGAGCGCAGCGTGGCCCAGTCGCTCGACCTCGTGCGCGAACAGATCACCGAGCACCAAAAGCGCCATGACCTGAGCGAAGACGGGCTATTCGGGATCGGTTTTGCCATTGCCGGCTATCACGTGGACGGCACCCGCTACAATGCTTCGCTGCCGCTGCATGAATGGTCCTTGATCGAGCTGGGTCCGATGCTGTCGGAGTTCTTCGGCAAGCCGGTCTGGCCCCTGAATGGCGGCAAGGCCGGCACGATCGCCGAGTCCATGTTCGGCGTCGGCCGGTTCATGAAACACTTTGCCTATCTCAGCTTCAACTACGGCTTTGGCGGTGGGCTGATCGGCAATGGCGAACTGTTGCCGGGGGGCAATGGCAATGCCGGCGAGTTCTCCCAAATGTTCGACGACGAAGAAGTCAAACGACGACCGGCCCTGCAATCGCTGATCGAGCGGCTGAACCGGAACGGCGTCGACGTGCCTTCGATCACCTATATCCGCAAGCATTTCGACCGCCACTGGCCCGGCGTCGGCGACTGGGTGGACGAAGTCACCCCGGCCTATAATCGCCTGGTCAATGCGATCTGGGCGGTCTACGACCCCCAGGCCATCGTGTTCGGCGGCCAGGTTCCGGCCGATTTGGCGCAGATGCTGATCGACCGCACGCAAATTTTTGGACGGCCCCGCTATGGCGTGGCGCGGGCGCGGCCCAAGCTTATCATCTCGGAAATCGCCAGCGACGCGGCTGCGATGGGAGCGGCCGTGATGCCGTTCCGGCTGGCATATTATTGATCGCGTGGTGTTTGGCGCAATGCTGCCGACCATGCCGAGAGGCCGGCAACTGACCTTTCGCTAGAACCTGATGATGTCAAGGCCGCCAGAATTGTGTTGACCAATGGCGTGGTTTGCGGTTGATACGTATCAACGATACGTATCAATGAGTGTGCGATGGCGCGCCGACCGACCCAGAAGGATGTGGCTCGCGTTGCGGGATTGTCGCAGGCGACGGTGTCGATGGTGTTGAGCGGCACGGCCGGTGATACGCCGACCGAGACGCTGTCGCGGATCAATAATGCCATTCGCGAACTGGATTATGTCCCCAATCGGTTTGCGCAGGCGCTCAAGACCAGCAAGACGATGACGATCGCCTGCATCGTCCCGGACATTTCCAACCCGTTCTATCCATCGCTGATGCGCGGCATCCAATCGGTTGCCGATGGGCTGCGATATGATGTCATTGCGGTCAATACCGACGGGCTTGCGGAACGCGAACGGCATTTTCTCGATTGGTCGCGGCAGGGGCGGGTCGACGGCGTCATCGGCGTGTTCTGGACCTTGCGGGCGCCCGATTTTGCCGTGCTGATCGGGGACGGGGTGCCGGTTGTCCGGTTCGAGAACACCCGCAAGGAGGGTGGCGATTTCGCCATCGACAATATCTTCGTCGACAGCCGGCGCGCCGCCTATGAGATGACACGCTACCTCCTGGGCAAGGGTCATCACACCATAGCCATGATCGCCGGTCGCGGCGGGACGCAGGCCGTGCGCGTCGATGGGTACCTGGCCGCAATGCACGAAGCAGGTGCGGTGCCCAATGTCGTCATCGACGACGATTTCAACGAAACCGGCGGGGGCAGGGCCGCGCTCGCCATATTGGACCATCCGGCGCGTTCGTCGGCGATCTTTGCCGCCAACGACCTGATGGCAATCGGCGCCATGCAGGCAGTCCGCGAGCGTGGCCTGTCGATCCCCCAGGACATTGCCATAGCCGGCTTCGACGATATCTCGTCGGCCCGGCTGGTGTGGCCGGGCCTCACCACCGTGGCGCAGTTTCAATACCAGATGGGCGTGCGGGCAGCAGAAATCCTGATGGAGCGCCTCAAGGGGCAGGGCCTGCCCACGGGCGTCGCGCATGAAATGCCATTCAGCATAATCGAGCGGGGATCTGCCTGAACATCAGGCGGCAAAGCTCGTCAACGGAGGAGGAAACGATGACGAAACACGCAATTCTTGGAGCGGGCACCGCCGGGTTGGCCATGCTCATGATGGGCGCAACCGCGCTGGCGCAGGACGCAGCGCCCATCACCTGGTGGTACGAGACGGCATCGCCGGCCAACCAGGCCAACCTCAAGACCATCCTGGTCGATCCGTTCAACGAGGCCAATCCGCAATACAAGCTGGCGATCGATTTCCGCGGCGCCGAGCTCGACAAGCAATTGCGCATCGCCATGCTGTCGGGCAGCGGCCCCGACGTCGTCTATACGCCGGGGCCCAGCTATGTCGCCTCGATGGCGCAGGCGGGCCAGTTGCTGCCGCTCGACGATTACGCGGCCAAGCTGGGCTGGGCTGACCGCATCCTGCCGGTGTTCCTGGAACTGGGAAAATACGACGGCAAGCTCTACGCCTTGCCCAAGACCTATGAGACGCTCGGCCTGTTCTACGACAAAAATCTGTTTGCCGAAAACAACTGGACCGCACCAAAAACGCTTGCCGAGCTCGAAACCCTGGCCGACGCCATGCTCGCCAAGGGCATCGTTCCCTTCGCCGCCGGCAATGCCGACTGGCGCCCGACCAACGAGCATTATGTCTCGATCATCCTCAACTCCGTCGCCGGTCCCGACAATGTCTACAAGGCCCTCAAGGGCGAAATTCCCTGGACATCCGAGCCATTCGTCAAGGCGATCGATACCCTCGATAGCTGGTGGCAAAAGGGTTATTTCGGCCCGAATTACTTTTCGCTGACGGGGGAGCAGGCTTTTGCGCAGGTGGCATCGCACCAGGCGGGCATGGCGCCGACCGGCACCTGGAACTTTTCCAACGTGCCCACATACTTCCCCCAGAACAATGCCGACCCGGCATTTGTCGGCTTTCCGAGCGGCGAGGGCGTGCCCTATCCGATCTATGCGCTGGGCATCGGCTCGACCTTCTCCATCGCAGCAAGTTCCAAGCAGCCGGACGGCGCCGCGGCGGTCATCGACTACGTGTTCAGCCCGGACTTCTACGGCAAGATGAACACCGTCTGGCAAGGCGAATGGAACACGCCCCTGGCTGACCTCAGCCAGGTCAAGATCGGCGACAGCGTCATTCCGCTTTATGGCGAGGCCATGAAGAGCCTCGCGACGGCGGTCAATGCCAACCAGTACGGCTATACGACCTGGACCTTCCTGCCTCCGGCGACCGACACCTATATCGTCAGCGGCATCGAGGAAGTGTGGCTCAAAAAGATCACGACCGCGCAGTTCCTGGAAACCCTGCAGTCGACGTTCAAGGGTGAATTCGACGCCGGCAAGGTCCCGGCCATTCCAGCACGCCAGTAGTCCGGACGGCAAAGCGGGTGACGGCCGCGGTCGTCACCCCGATCGGAGACATGCATGCACCGCTTATACCTGGTCCCAACCCTGGCAATCAATTTCGCCATCATCCTGGTGCCGGCCATTCTGACCGTGGCGCTGGCGTTCTGCCGCTGGGACGGGATCGGCACGCCCGTCTTCATCGGCCTGGGCAATTTCGAGGCCCTTGCCGGCGACGGCGTGTTCTGGTCGGCCCTCACCAACAATATCATCTGGACTGCGATCTTTCTGATCGTGCCCATCGCCATGGGATTGCTGGCGGCCACCATGCTGCTGATCGTGCCGCGGGGCCGCACGTTTTTCCAGGTCGTGTATTTCCTGCCCGTCATTATCGCCACGGTCATCACGGCCCGCATCTGGCAGGGCATGATCTATAGCCCGGTGACGGGCCTGTTCGGCTTGCTGCAGAAAACCGGCCTGCCGGTCATCAACCCGCTGTCCCAGCCGTCGATGGCATTGTTCGGGGTCGCCACGGTCGATTTGTGGCATTGGTGGGGATTTTTGTGCGTCATCTTTTTTGCCGCCCTGCGCCAGGTGCCGCAGGAGCAGATCGAGGCGGCACGGATCGAAGGGGCGACGTTCTGGCAGCTGTTGCGCTACGTCTTGTTGCCCGGCATCCGCGCCACGATCACCCTGATGATGATCATGACGGTCATCTGGTCGTTCCTGGTGTTCGACTTCGTCTACATCCTCACCCAGGGCGGCCCGGCATTCTCCAGCGAGGTGCTCTCGACCATGGCCTATCGCAAGGCGTTCTACGACCTTAATGTCGGACAGGCCGCCGCGACCGCGCTGGTGATCAGCATCTTTGGCCTCGTGGCCACCTATTTCTACATCAGGGTGCAATCGGGCGAGGGCGAGCCATGAGACTGGTCGAGGGCCGCACCACGCTCACCGTCACCTATGTGATCCTGGCCATCGGCGCCTTCACCGCGCTGTTCCCGATTGCGCTCCTCGTGCTGAATGCCCTGAAATCAGCCCCGGAAATCGTCCAGAACCCGCTGGCCCTGCCGGCCGCGATCCGCTGGGACAATTTCAGCCGGGCCTGGACCGATGCGCGGTTCAGCCAGTCAATGCTCAATTCGGTCCTGTTGACGGGGCTCACCATCATTCTGGTCTGCACCACGGCGTCCGCTTCGGCCTATGTGCTGGCGCGCAAGAAGATCAGGTCCTGGCGGCTGGTCACGGGGTATCTGCTGGCCACCACGACCGCGCCGATCCAGCTGTTCCTGTTTCCGCTTTATTTCGGCTTTGCCAAGCTGGGGCTGATCAACAATGTCCTGGCGGTGGCCCTTGTCTATACGGCGATCTACAGCCCCTTCGCCATCATGCTGCTGCGCACCTATTTCCTGGCCGTTCCGAAGGAGCTGGAGGAGGCCGCGCTGATCGATGGCGCCACCCATTGGCAGGTCTTCACCAAGGTCATGCTGCCCATCGTTTCCCCCGGCATCCTGACGGTGGCGCTGATCATCGGGCTGTATTCCTGGAACGAATTTCTGATCGCCACCACCTTCCTGCAGCAGCAGGACAGGCTGACCGCCGTGGTGTCGTTCTTCCTGTTGAGCGGCCAGTACAGTTCGGACTGGGGCGAGATCATGGCGGCAGCCCTGATCATCGTGCTGCCCGTCGTCATCTTCTTTGTCTTGCTGCAACGCCGTTTCATCGAGGGCATGGCCGGCGGATCGGTCAAGGGCTGACATTATCGAACCTAGCGGATTCAAACCCACCGGAGCTTTGCCTTGACCATACCAACCGACTATCTCGAACGCGTCTATGCCGGCGTGCTCGGCAAGCTGATCGGCGTTTACCTGGGCCGGCCTTTCGAGCAATGGACCCACCAGCGCATCATGAAGGAGCTGGGCCCGATCCAATACTACGTGCACGAGCAGCTCGGGGACCCTCTCGTGGTCACTGACGACGATGTGGCCGGCACATTCACCTTTATCCGCGCACTCGAGGACTACGGGATCTCGCCCGACTTGAGCGCCGAGGATATCGGCAAGGCCTGGCTGAACTACATCGTGCAGGATCGCTCCATCCTGTGGTGGGGCGGTAATGGCAATTCCACCGAGCACACGGCCTGGCTCAATCTCAAGAAAGGCATTCCGGCGCCAGCCAGCGGATCCATCCAAACCAATGGGACGACGGTTGCCGAACAGATCGGGGCGCAGATCTTCATCGACGGCTGGGCCATGGTGGCGCCCGGACAGCCCGAGCTGGCAGCCCGGCTTGCCGGACGGGCCGGCAGCGTCAGCCATGACGGCGAGGCGGTCTATGCCGCCCAATTGTGGGCCGCCATGGAGGCAGAGGCCTTCCGCTCCAAGGATATCGACCACCTGCTCGATACCGGCCTGTCCACGATCCCCAAGGATTGCCACATCGCTGCGCTGATCGCCGATATCCGCCGCTGGCATCGGGAGAACGACGATTGGCTGGTGACCCGCCAACTGATCGAGGACAATTACGGCTATGCCAAATATCCCGGCAATTGCCACGTCGTGCCCAACCATGCGCTGATGATCATGACCGTGCTGTATGCGCCCCACGATTTTCAGCGGGCACAGATGATCGTCAATACATCGGGCTGGGATACCGACTGCAATGCGGGCAATGTGGGGTGCCTATTGGGGATCATGCTGGGTCTTGAGGGGCTCGATGCCGGTCCCGACTGGCGCGGACCGATCGCCGATCGCCTGCTGATTTCGTCCGCCGATGGCGGCAATTCCATCAATGATGCGGTCCGCATGGCGTATTACATCGCCAATCTGGGCCGGCAACTGAACGGACAGGCAAAGCTCGAGAGCCCCAAGCACGAGGCCCAGTTGCATTTTTCGCTGCCCGGCAGCCAACAGGGTTTTCGGGCGCAGCAGGGTTTTGGCCTTCATGCCATGGCGCTCGAAAACGTCCCGGCGAAAGACGGAAGGGCTCTCAAGATCGACTATCGTGCCTTGGCCCGGGGGCAGGTCGGGGCCGTGACCACGCCGACGTTCTCGCCGCCTGAAATGCTCAAGATGCGGACCTACAACCTGATGGCGACGCCGCTGATCTATCCGGGCCAGACGCTGCGCGCCAGGGTTTCGGCGCCAGCGGAAAATCGCGGCGCCGTCGCCGTGCGCCTGCGGCTGCGGGCCTATGACAGTGCCGATCTGCTCGAAGCCGTCGACGGCACGGCACAGGTCCTGGCGCCGGGAGAAGCCTTGACGCTGGAGTGGACCTTGCCCCAGCTTGATGGCCAGCCGATCGCCGAAGTGGGGATTGCCATTGCTTGTGCGGACGATGTCGCGAGCGGCGCCGTGCTGCTGGACTGGATGGCGTGGGAGGGCGTCCCGCAATTGGCTCTGCACCGGCCGGGCCGCTCGGACAGTTCCTTCCGCAACCTGGCGCCGGGCGAAGGCTGCGATTTCTGGCGCATGGCCTGGGTCAACGGGGCGAGCCTGTTCTCCAAACGCTTTCCGCCCGATTTTCGCATTTCGCAGGAGACGGGCGAGGGCATTATCCTGCATGGCACCCGAGAGTGGACCGACTATAGCGTCAGGTGCGATTTGACCTTGCATCTGGGCGATTACGGGGGGGTGGCGGTTCGCGCCCAGGGGCTTCGGCGCTACTATGCCGCCCGCCTGACACGAGACGGCACGTTCCAGATCGTGCGGCAAAAGGATGGAGAGCTCAAGGTCTTGGCGGAAACCGACTATCCGGTGGAACTGGAAAAGGCGGTCAGTGTCACGGTGGATGTCAGGGGAACGCGCATTCACGCCCAGGCGGGTGCGACAAGCCTTGAAGCCTTCGACACCAGTTTCGCCGACGGTGCCATGGGCCTCCTCGTTTTCGAAGGGGCATTGTCGACCGACAAGGTGAACGTGGGCGCCGCCTCATCCGCGCCTGGAGGACAAAGCTGATGGCTTCGGTAACAATCGACAAAGCCGAGAAAAGCTATGGCACCCATCCGGTTCTGCATGGCGTTAGCATTGCCATCGAGGACGGCGCCTTCGTGGTCCTGGTGGGCCCGTCCGGCTGTGGCAAGTCGACCTTGCTGCGCATGATTGCGGGTCTCGAGGATATTTCGGGTGGGACGATCAGCATCGGGAACCGGGTGGTCAACGATTTGCCGCCCAAGCAACGCGACATCTCCATGGTGTTCCAGAACTACGCGCTCTACCCCCACATGACCGTGGCCGAGAACATGGCGTTTTCCATGACCCTGGCCAAGGCGCCCAAGGCCGAAAAGGCCGCGCGTGTGGCGCGTGCCGCCCAAATCCTGTCGCTTACGCCGCTGCTGGACCGGTATCCGCGCCAGCTGTCGGGCGGCCAGCGGCAGCGGGTCGCCATGGGCCGCTCGATCGTGCGCGACCCGCAGGTGTTCCTGTTCGACGAACCCCTGTCCAATCTCGATGCCAAGTTGCGCGTCGCCATGCGCGCCGAGATCAAGGCGCTGCATCAGCGGCTCAAGACCACTACGGTCTATGTGACCCACGACCAGATCGAGGCCATGACCATGGCCGACCAGATCGTGGTGATGAACAATGGCCGCGTCGAGCAGATCGGAACGCCGCTCGAACTCTACGATCATCCCGCCAATGTGTTTGTCGCGACGTTTATCGGGTCGCCCTCGTTGAACCTGATCGAAGGACAGGTCGTGGAGCACAATGGATCGCTGGCGGTGCGGGCCGGTGACGGAACCCATTTTCCGCTGGCGTCCGGTACTCCGGTCGTCAAGGGCACGACGGTCAGCTATGGCTTTCGCCCCGAGCACCTGTCGGTGGCGTCCTCGCAAAACGGCATCCCTGCTACCGTCCTCGTAAGCGAGCCGATGGGTTCGGAAACGCAGGTGCACGTCACGATCGCCGGAACGCCCGCCATTGGCGTCTTTCGCGAGCGGCTCACGGCCAATCCCGGCGACGTGGTCCA
Organism: uncultured Devosia sp.; assembly: GCF_964244875.1. Taxonomy (NCBI): domain Bacteria; kingdom Pseudomonadati; phylum Pseudomonadota; class Alphaproteobacteria; order Hyphomicrobiales; family Devosiaceae; genus Devosia; species uncultured Devosia sp. The sequence continues at coordinate 139,287 of NZ_CAXTKA010000004.1, read as the reverse complement.
CCTTCGTCTCGATCCCAGCAAGATCAACCTTTTTGACGCGGCAACCGGCATCGCCATACATTAGGGGTGCCGCACGATCAGTCCGCGGCCTAAAGCCCGATCCGGGGGTCAGCCAGCGACTGGCTGACCTCAACCACGACATTGATCAGGATGTAGAACGCCCCGAATATCAGCGATACGCCGAGCACTGCCGGCAGGTCGGACGTGGCGAAGGCCTGGACGGTATAAAGCCCCAGCCCCGGCCAGGAAAACACCCGCTCGACGATCAAGAGGTTGCCGAACAGCAGCCCCACCTGCAGGCCGATCATGGCCAGCGGCGCCGAGGCGGCATTGCGCAGGCCATGGCGCAGCACGATGGCGGTTTCGCTCAGCCCCTTGCCGCGTCCGGTGCGGATATAGGTCTGCTTCATGACGTCATGCAGGGCGCCATTGAGGCTGCGCCCCACCGCCACCGCGATCGGCAGCGCCAAAGCCAGTGCCGGCAGGATCAGGTGCAGCAGCGCATCGAGGCTAACCTCGGGCCGCCCAACCAAAAAGCCGTCGAGTAGGTTGAACCCTGTCGGCCCCGAAAACCGCCTGATGCCGAGCCGCCCGGCGCCGGGCAGCCAGCCCAGCCGGAACCACAGGAAATAGACCAGCAGCAGTGTGCTGAGGAAAATCGGCGTCGAGCCGGCCGCGACGATGGCGAGCTTCACCCAGCCCGATTTCTGCATGGTGTTCTGCACCAGCGCCAGGAGCGCCGCGAGCGCGATGCCGAATACCAGCGCCACCAGCGCCAGTTCTGCCGAGGCAGGCAGGTATTTGCGCACATCCTCACTCACGGGCTGGCGGGTGCGCACCGAGGTGCCGAGATCGCCTTGCACCAATTGGCTGAGAAACCGGCCATATTGCAAGATCATCGGGTCATCGAGCCCCAGTTGCCGGCGCACGGTTTCCACCGTCGCCGCCGGCGCCGTGGGTCCAGCAATGGCACGGGCGGGATCGGCCGGGATGATGCTTTGGAGGCAAAAGACGATGAAGCTCATCGCCAGCAGCACGACGACCAGGCTTGTGCAGCGCTTGGCGAGATAGGGCATCATGGCTCAGGCTCCCCGCAGCGCGGCGCGAATGCCGTCACCGGCCAGATTGGCCAGGAGGCACATGAAGAAGATCACCACGGCCGGAAGGACCGGCAGCCACCAATAGACCGTCAGGCTATCGAGCGCCCGCGAGGTCATGGCGCCCAGCTCGGGCGCCGGGGCCGGCTGGCCCAGTCCGAGAAACGACATCAGCGACATGGTCATGATGATATTGGCGACATCGAGCGTCGCGGCCACCAGCAGCGCGGGAACGGCGCCGGGCAACAGGTAACGCAGCAGCAGGCGCGGCCCGCGCACCCCGGCAATACGCGCCGCCTCGACATGGGGGCGGGTATTGAGGCGGCGGATTTCATCGCGGGAAATACGCGCATACCAGGGCCACCAGAAAATCGCGATAGCAATCATGGTGTTGAACAGGCCCGGCCCCAGGGCCGCCACGACGGCCAAGGCGATGAGCGTCGAGGGCAGGACGAGGAACAGCTCGATCACCCGCTGGATCAGCATGTCGATGCGGCCGCCGGCCGAGCCCGCGACAAGGCCGATGATCGACCCGAAAATGAGGCTGAAGAGGATCACGCCGAGCCCCGGCAGCCAGGTGTACTGCACGCCCAGAATGACGCGCGAAAACAGGTCGCGGCCGATTTCGTCGGTGCCGAACCAGTGCGCCAAGGTGGGCGGCAGATAGGCCTCGTCGACGCGCAATTGCGGATCGAACGGCGTTAGCCAGGGCGCGAACAGCGCGACTAAAGTAATGAGCAGCACGCCAGCGATGCCGGCTGTTTCGAGCCAGCCGATGCGGCGCAAGACATTGGCCCAGTTGAAGTGGTGGCGGGCGGGAGCGATCGTGCTGTCGGTCATTGCGCCGGCTCCGTGTGCAGGCTGGGCATGGCGGCGATCAGGGCGCGCGTATAGGCAGCCTTGGGCGCGGCGATGAGCGCATCGGGATCGCCGTCCTCGACCAGTTCACCATGCTGCAGCACGGCGATGCGGTCGGCTATGATGCGGGCGGCCGCCAGATCGTGGGTGACGAACAGCATGGCCATGCCCAGGCGCCGGCGCAGGTCGCCCAGCAGGTTGAGCGTGGTGGCGGCCAGCGACACGTCCATGGCGCTGATCGGCTCGTCGCAGAGCAACAGCTTGGGCGGTACCACCACGGCCCGCGCCACCACCGCGCGCTGGCATTGCCCGCCGGACAATTCGGAGGGCAGCGCCTGCATCAGGCCCACATCGAGGCCCACCAGGTCCATCGCCTCGGCGACGCGGCGGCGGCGTTCTTGACTGCTCAAGCCCAGCGGGCGCAGCCGCTCGCCGATCTGTTCGCCCACGCTCAGCCATGGCGTCAGGGCAGCCACGGCATCCTGGAACACCACTTGCGGGGCGATCTTGTCCACCCGCGAAACATCGCCGTTGTCGGGCTTGAGCAGCCCCGCCGCGATGCGCAGGATGGTGGATTTACCCGAGCCGCTTTCGCCGACCAGCGCCACGCATTCGCCTTGCCGAATGGTGAGGTCGACCGATTTCAGCACCGATTTGGGCGCGCGGCCGCCCCAGAAACTCTTGGCGCCAGTGGCAAAGCTCTTGCTGACCTGGAACAGTTCCAGTGCCACGGCGCTGCGTTGCACGGGCGATTGCGGCCAGAGCGGGCGGGTGAGGCTGGTATCGGTGGCGGCGGGCGTCTGCTCGGCATGAAGGCAGGCTGCCAGGCCCGCGTGATGGGCGACGGTGAGCAGCGGCGGGCGGATCGTGGTGCAATCATGCTGCACGATCGGGCAACGGTGGGCATAGGCACAGGCATTGGTGGCGTCGCGCGGACGCACGCGTTCGGCGGGCAGCGTGGGCAGCGGGCGCAGCCGGTCGGAGCGGAAATCGAAGCGCGCCGACAGCAGCCCCGCCGAATAGGGATGAGCCGGATTGCGGATCACGCCGCGGACGCCACCGATCTCGGCGATGCGCCCGGCATAAAGGACCAGGACCCGGTCGGCCAAAGAGGCGGCGACGCTAAGGTCATGAGTAACAAAGAGAATTGCGGTCTGCTGCTCGCGCGCCAGCTGGCGCAGCAAATCGAGAATCTGGGCCTGGATGGTGACATCGAGCGCCGTGGTCGGCTCGTCGGCGATCAGCAATTTGGGCCCGGTCATCATAGACATGGCGATCAGCACGCGCTGGCGCTGGCCGCCGGAGAGGCGATGGGGGTAGGCGTCGGCGATGCGTTCGGGATCGGGAAGGCCGGTGCGGCCGAGCCAATCGACGATATTGCCGGGCCCCGATTCCTGCATTTGCCGGCGGATGGTCATGGTGGGATTGAGCGATCCCATCGGGTCCTGCGACACCGCGCGCACCAAATGGCGTCGCGCCGAGCGTAGCACAGGGGCCTTAGCGTTAACAATCTGTGTATCATTGAGTAGCACTGAGCCCGATATTTGCGGCTCGCTGTCGTTCGGCAGCAGTCCCTGCAGCGTCAGCCCGATGGTGGACTTGCCCGAACCGCTTTCACCAACCAGCGCAATGATCTCGCCGGGCGCGACATCGAAGCTGATGCCGTCGAGCACGCGGTTGGCGCGTCCGTCGCGGCTGAGCACGACGGACAGGTCGTTGATGGCGAGGACCGGCTTAGTCATAATAGTCGGGGGCCAGCTTGATCTGCTGGATCAGTTCGGGGTCATGGGTCAAAAACAGCATGGCCTGGTGTTCGGCGACCACGGCATTGATGCGGCGGATCGAAGCCAGCGCTTCGGCCTGGTCGGTCATGCCGCCGGGCAGGATTTCGTCGGTGAAATTGATCATCAGGTCGCCGACATCGGCGGCGAGGACAACGGGGCCGGTCCTGGGCAATTGGATGACCAGCGACTGGTGCCCCGGCGAATGGCCGGGCGTGGCGATGATGGTCAGCCCGTCCATCAGCTGGGTATCGCCGCTGACGAATTGCCAGTTCAAGCCCGGCAGGTCGTAGTCGGACGGGAAGAAGTAGGACGGGGCTTCCCCGGAGCGGACGAAATCCCATTCGCGCTGCGCGAGAATGAATTTGGCCTGCGGCATGTGCTTGATATGGCCGGTATGGTCGGCATGCAGATGCGACAGGATGACGGTCGAGATATCGGCAAAGCCGATGCCGATCTCGGCGAGCTGGCGTTCCAGTTCGTGATGCGGCTTGACGACGGGCTGGGGGTCCCAGCCGGTCGACAGGTAAAGCGCGTCCAGTTTTGCAGGATCGCGCAGATTGGCTTCGTCGAGGCCGGTATCGAACAGGACCCAGCCGCTATCGGTATCCAGCAGATAGGCGCTGATCGGCACCGAGATGATGAAACGGGCGCCGATCTGATGGGTCGAGACGGTCTTGGGAATGATCTCGAAGCCGCAAAGCAGCACGAAGAGGCGTTTTACGCTGGTCATGACAGAGGCCTGTTGTCGGGAGTGATGCCGCGCCGGAAGCCAGCGGCGCGGCGGGTGGGCTCAATCGGCCCAGCGGACCGTGGCGAAGTCGATATTGCCGGGGGGAAAGACCGGGCGCAGGCCCAGGTCGGCCAGGCCCTCGGCGCTGACCACGACGTCCTGCACATCGACCAGCGGGATGAAGAACCCGGCGTCAAAATACAGCTGCCCCGCGCGTTCGTAGAGCGCGTTGCGCTCGGGAACATCGGTCTTGGTGCCGGCCTGCTTGACCAGAGCATCGGCTTCGGGCAGCTCGACGCCAAAGAAGTTCAGCGGCGCGCCGGCGGTGTAGAACACCGTGGCCTGATTTTCCGGATGCGCCGCATCGGGGCTGGAGCGCGAGATATAGAGATCGGGCGCGCCGGCATCGCCCTTCATGGCATAGGCGGCGCCCGAGGGGAGCACATTGATCGTGGCCTGGATGCCGATCAGGGCCAGTTGCGCCACCATCAGGTCGGCGACGCGGCCCACATTGGTGGTTTCCTCGCTGGAATAGCCCAGCACCAGCCTGATCGGCCCGGCCGCGGCAATGGCGGCCTTGGCGGCTTCCATGTCGGTGGGGAAGGCCACGGGCGCCTTGGGATCAAGCATGGTCAACTGGTAGAGCGACCTGGCCGGTGTGGCGTAGGCGCCAAAGGCGTCCTTGACCCAGAGCGCCGGGTTGATCGCGGTCAGCACCGCCTGGCGGACTTCGGCATCGTCGAGCGGCGAGCCCGGCTTCACGAAGGCTTCGACCAGGGCCATGCTGGGCATAGCGGTGACTTCGACGCCGGCAGGCAGGCCGCCCAGTTGCGCCCAGGGATAATTGTTGGGCACGGCGTCGATCTCGGCGGCCTGCAATTGCAGGATCTGCTGGCCGACATCGGCGATCACCGGGATCTGGATTTCGCTGAAATAGGGCTCAGCGCCCCAATAGTCGTCATTGCGGGTCAGGGTATATTCCTCGCCGCGTTTGAATTCGGTCAGCTTGAAGGGGCCGGTGCCGACGGCGTTCTCGTTCAGCCAGGTCTTGGCGACGTCATCGCCGGCATGTTCGGCCAGCGCCGTGGGGCTGACGACCTTGGGGCCCCAGGGGCTGGAAAAGGCATCGAGCAAGGAGGGTTGCGGCTGGCCCAGGGTCAGCACCAGCGTTTCTGCGTCGGGCGCCTGCATGTCCTTGACGTTGGCGAGGAAGTAGCTCAGCACCAATTCGTTGTCGCGGCGGCGGGTGAACGCGGTGATGACCGCCTCGGCGTTGAAGGGCGTGCCGTCATGGAAGGTGGCGCCGGTCACCAGATGGAAGGTATAGGTCAGCCCATCGGGCGATATGTCCCAGGACTTGGCGAGCAGGCCGACGATCTCGGTGGTGCCGGGCTTGTATTCGACCAGGCCCTCATAGACGTTGTTGATGGCGCTGAGCGCGCCGACTTCGAAGGCATTGTCGGGATCGAACGAGCCGATATCGCTGAAATAGGGAATGCGCAGGGTTTCCTGCGCCAAGGCCGGCGCCGCCGACAGCAGCAGCGTGACGGCTAGGCCCAGAAGGCGTCTGCCGCCACGCATCGAGCGCTGTTGATCAAAGGTATTGGTTTGCATGTCACATCCCTTTCGCATGTTCAAAAGGGATTGGATCAAGACCAGACGCAGCCAATCCCTTGGCTCACGAGGTCTCCCGGGCTTTTCTCCCGCCGTGTGTCCGGCCGGATGTCTCCCGAACCGGTGGTAGCTCTCGGACCAGACGTGGCGTACCACCGGAACCCTAGCCGCCAAACTCACACGCTATGGTGCAAGCTTCGTGCCAAAAAATTATCGTTGGCAATCAAGGCGATGCAATTTGACACGTGCTGCAAGAGTATGCAGAGATGCCGAAAATGCGTAAATATTGAGCACGGGTTGCGGGCGGACAAAGTTTAGGCGCAAGCCGATTTCCGCGGGCAGCCGGGCGATAGCGAGGTTTGAGCATGACTGTGGAACTCGCATCGAGCCTGCAAATCCTGCGGCCGTATTCCAATATCCTGGCGTTTTATGACGGGCGCATTGCGGGCCTGCGCATGTTTTCGCCCGAGCCCAACTGGCTCGACGATGGCGCCTTCACGCTGGGTTGCTGCTCCTTCGCGGTGGTCGAGGGCGACGAGGCGCTGGTCTATGATACCCACATGTCGATCCCGCATGCCCGCCTCATTCGCCGGACGCTGGAGGCGCAGGGCGTTACCCGGATGCGCGTGGTGCTGAGCCACTGGCACCCCGACCATATCGCCGGCAATGCCGTGTTCGCCGATTGCGAGATCATCGCCAACACGCTGACGGCGGCGGCGATGGTCGACAATCGCGAGCGCCTGGAAAACGACACGCCGCCCATCAAGCCGGTGATCATGCCCACCACGACCTTCGAGACCGAGATCACGTTGCGTGTCGGCGGCACGGTGGTGGAACTGCGCCATCTCGATATTCACAGCCATGACGAAACCGTGCTGCTGTTGCCGCAATCGGGCGTCCTACTGGCTGGCGATACGCTGGAGGACACGGTGACCTATGTGACCCAGCCCAAACGCCTGGCAATCCACTTGCAAGACCTGGCGCGCATGGAAAGCTGGGCGTTTACGCGCATCCTGCCCAATCACGGTTCGGTCGCCATGATCGAAGCGGGGGGGTATGAGCGAAACTTCATCGTTGCGACCCGTCTCTACATCCAGAAGCTGCTGCGGCTGGCGGCCGAACCGGCGCTGGCCGAACTGAGCCTTGCCGACTTCGCCGCCGACTCCCTGGCCAGTGGCGGCGTAAGCTATTTCGATGCCTATGAACAGGTGCATCGCCACAATGTCGAGGCCGTGCTTGCCGTGAGGTGATTGCAGGCGGCGGCATCGCTTGCCCTGCCCTGCCTTGTGTACCGTTCAGACAAGGGACGGGGCACAAGAAAGCTGTTATCGCTGTCGCCTGGGCAACACGCCTGATCGGCACCGTGGCGGCCGAGCGCCTTCAGGAACCTAACTTGAGGGCGGGGATTGGGTATCATGAGCGATCAGAACGAAAAATCATTGCCGCCCGGGCTGATTGTGGGAATCGGCGCTTCCGCGGGCGGCCTTGAGGCGTTCAGGGAGTTCTTCGCGCACTTGCCGGCCGATAGTGGGATGGCGTTCGTGCTGGTGCAGCATCTGTCTCCCGACCATGAGAGTGCGCTGGCCGAAATCCTGGGCCGGGCTGCCCCTATTGCCGTGGTCGAAGCCGAGCACGGCATGCTTGCCGAGGTCAATCGGGTGCATGTGATCCCGCCCGATGCCACCCTGACGATCGAGGACGGTCGGCTCGTCGTGGTCAGGCCAGCGCCGCCGCGGGCGAACCGTCATCCCATCGATGCATTCTTTGTGTCGCTGGCCAAGGACCAGGGCGACAACGCCGTCTCGATCGTTTTGTCGGGCGTGGGCAGCGACGGGGCTGCGGGGCTGGCCGCCGTCAAGGAAAGCGGCGGGCTGACCATCGCGCAGGCGGAGTTCGATCACCACGCCATGTCGGGCATGCCGCAAAGCGCGGCGGCGACGGGCCTCGTGGATTATGTTTTGCTGGTGCAAGAGATGCCGGCCAAGCTGATCGATTATCGCGATCACCTGGAGCTGGTGGCTGGCTTGAAAGACGGTGATGGCACGCGGACCGATGCCGCGGAACACCTGGCGACCGTTTTATCGATCCTGCGCGCGAAAACGGGGCATGATTTCGCCCGCTACAAGATCAGGACGGTAACCCGCCGCATCCAGCGCCGCATGCAGGTGCTGCAGGCCGATACCGTGCCTGCTTATATCAAGCATTTGCGCGAAGACCCCGCCGAGCCGGAACTGCTGTTCCGGGATCTGCTGATCGGGGTAACCGAATTTTTCCGCGATCCGGAAGCCTTCCAGGGTTTGTCGGCGGCCATCGAAGCAATCCTGGATCGCAATGGCGGGGAGCAGTCGCTGCGCGTCTGGGCGCCGGCTTGCTCGACGGGCGAGGAGGTCTATAGTCTTGCCATCGCCATCCGGGAATTGATTGACGCACGTGGGACAAGCCTGGACGTGCAGATTTTCGGCACGGACATCGACGACCGAGCGATCGAGGTCGCCCGGGCCGGACGCTACCAGCGCATCGCGGGCATTTCACCGGCGCGGCTGAAGCGCTGGTTTTTCGAGGACGACGGCGAATTCTGCCCGATACGCCAAATTCGCGGGATGTGCGTGTTTTCGGTCCATAATGTGACAAAAGATCCGCCATTCTCCAGGCTGGACCTGATTTCGTGCCGCAACCTCATGATCTATATGGACACAGACCTGCAGGACCGCGTGTTGCGCACGTTTCACTACGCGCTAAAGCCCGATGGTCTGTTATTTGTTGGCTTGTCGGAGGGCGTGAGCGGGCATGGCAAGCTGTTCGCCATGGTGGACAAGGCCGCCCATATTTTTCAGAGGCGCGATGCGGACGCGGCCTTTCCGATGATGCCAATGCCGGCGCCGGCCCCGGCCCCGTCCAATCGCCTGCCGGGTGAATTCGGCCGGGGCGCCAGCGATCGGGTTGATCGCGTGGTGCGGACGGCACTGTCGCGACATTCCCCGGCATATCTGGTCGTGGATCGGCAAAGCAATATCGTGCGCTATTCGGGGGGCGAAGTCGCGCGATACCTGGAGCCCTCGGCGGGCGCTGCAAGCCTGAGCCTGATTGCCAATCTGCGGCGGAACCTGCGCGTGGTCGTGCGCACGGCGCTGCATTCGGTGATGAAAAGCGGCGAGGGGCTGGTGGTTGACAATGTATCGCTGCTGATCGAAGGCCGGCAACGCCTGCTGAGCGTCATCGTCGAGCCGGTGCATGACGCTGGCGGGGAAGGGCTTCACGTCGTGGCCTTCCAAGAGGTTCGCGGCGGTGTGCCAGAGCCGATGCAGGCGGCGGATGGAAGTGCGCAAAGCCCGCGGGTGGTTGCCGCCGAGCAGGAGCTGCGCACCACAAGGGCACAGTTGCAGGCGACGATCGGCGATCTGGAAACCGCGAACCAGGAAATGAAATCGGCGGCCGAGGACTACCAGTCGGTCAATGAGGAGCTGCAATCGACCAACGAGGAATTGCAAACCTCCAAGGAAGAAATGCAGTCCATCAACGAGGAACTGCAAACGGTCAATGCCGAGATGCTGGCCAAGAACGATCTGCTTTCCAATGTGAACAGCGACCTGCAGAACCTGCTGGACAGCACGCAGATCGCGACGATTTTTCTCGACGAGAACCTGCGCATCAAGAACTTCACGCCGGGAATGGCCGACATTTTCAGCTTGCGCGAGAGTGACCGGGGGCGGCCCCTGACCGATATCGTCAGCCTGCTGGCCTATGACGATCTGCGGCGCGACGTGGCCAAGGTGTTGCGCGAATTGACGGTGCTCGAGCGTGAACTTGAGTTGCAGGACCGAGGATCGTCGTTCGTCATGCGCGTCCGGCCCTATCGGAGCATCGAGCGGGTGATCGATGGGGTGGTCATCACCTTCGTCGATGTCACGGAACGCAAGAAGGCCGAGCAGGCCCAAGGTATCAGCGAGCGGCGGTTTACCGCCATCGTCAACCAGGCGAGCGTGGGCGTGGCCGAAACAGATCTCGCCGGGCGGTTCCTGCTGACCAACGCCGCGTTCGAAAAAATGGCCGACCGGTCGGCCGAGGATCTACAGCGGCTGCGCCGGCACGAGCTCATCGACCCCGATGACGCCGGCGCCGTCAACGCGCGCTTCGATCAGGCAACCCTTGACGGGGCGCCATTCGAGGCCGAGTACCGCCTGCTGCGGGCCGACGGCACCACCGGGTGGGTGCATGACAGTGTTTCCGTGCTCGGCGACGCCGAGGGGCGGGCGAGCCGCGTCATTTCGGTTACCCTTGAGATCGACCAACGCAAGCGCGCGGAGGAACAGGCGGAACTGCTGATGGGCGAGCTCGATCACCGGGTCAAGAACATCCTGGCGATCGTATCCTCGATCGTGGCGCAAACGCTGACGGTCAATTCGTCGCCCGAAACGTTTGCGGCAACCATCGAGGGGCGCATCAAGGCGATCGCGCGCGCCCATAGCCTCCTGACCAAGCAGGGCGCGGCCAGCGCCGGAACGCTGCGAGACCTTATCGAGACCGAGCTGGAGCCATATCGGGGCCGCGATCTTCGGGTCGAGGGCCCGGTGATCGTGCTGACTCCAAAGGCGGGCCTGTCGGTGGCGATGGCGATCCACGAACTGGCCAGCAATGCGGCCAAGTATGGCGCGCTGTCCGATGTCAAGGGCCGGCTGGCGGTCGCCTGGGCGTTGACGGACGGGCCCGACCGCCGGCTGCGGTTGAACTGGACGGAAACCGACGGTCCCCCGATTTCCGGGCCACCCGCAAAAAGGGGGTTTGGCACGACGCTGATCGAGCGTTCCCTGAGCTATGAGTTCGATGCGGAGGTGGAGCGCAGCTTTGCTCCAACCGGAGTGGTCTGCACGATCGACATGCCGTTCACCGCGGCGGTGGGCGAGCTGCGCGCATCCGAGAGAGCAGAGGACTGAATGGCCGCCCAGCACAGTATCGAAGGCCGCCGGGTGCTTGTCGTCGAAGACGAGATGATCATTGTGCTGCTGATCGAACAGACACTGCTCGACCTTCGGGCGCAGGTCATCGGCCCGGCGGCCTGGCTGAACGCGGCCCTGCAACTGGCCAAGGACGAGCCGATCGACGCCGCGATCCTGGACATCAACATCCGGGGCGGGGACTCGTATGGTGTCGCCGATATCCTGGCGGAGCGGGGCATTCCGTTCGTGCTGTGCAGCGGCTACAGCGACTGGGCACTGGCGGAGCGGCATCGCGATCGCCCGCGCCTGACCAAGCCCTATAGCTCGAAAGACCTGCAGGACTGGGTGTTGCAGTTGTTGGCTGCGCCCGTCTGATTATCCGACCCGGGAGGTTATTGCATGGCCAAGCGCGACATCATTGCCATCGGCGGCTCGGCCGGCTCGATCGAGGTGATCCGGCAGGTGTGCCGGGCCTTGCCGGCACAGCTCCAAGCGTCGGTCCTGGTTGCCGTCCATGTCGGAGCCGGCAACCAGAACCTGCTTGCCGGGATACTGGATAGTGGCGGACCGCTCCCGGCCGGTACGGCGGTGGATGGCGAACCGCTGCAGCAGGCCCGGATCTATGTGGCGCCAGCCGACCATCATCTGGTGCTCGACGGGCGTCATGTCCGGCTGGGACGGGGGCCGCGCGAGAACATGGCGCGGCCGGCGATCGATCCGTTGTTTCGCTCGGCCGGGATCAGCGCGGGACCCCGAGCCATCGGTGTCCTGCTTTCGGGCATGCTGAACGACGGGGCTTCGGGGCTGGCGGACCTCAAGCGGTGCGGCGGCGTCACGGTGGTGCAGAACCCCCTCGATGCGCTGGAAGGCGAGATGCCCCGGACCGCGCTGTTGGCGAGCGATGTCGATTATCGGGCGCCGGCCGGCGATCTGGCCGATCTGCTGGCTCGCCTCGTTGACCAAGAGGCCGGCCCGGCCTTGGTGGCGCCCGCCAGCGTCGCGCTGGAAGTGGCGATCGCGATGGGGCGGCTTTCCGACACTCCGACCATCGCCGAAATCGCCGATCCGGTGGCGCTGACCTGTCCGGGATGCGGAGGAACATTGTCGCAGATCCGGCGCTCGCCACTGCGCTTTCGCTGCCAGGTGGGGCATGGCTATACCGCCGAAGCCTTGGTGCACGAGCAGGAAGGCTCGGTCGACGAGGCCATTCGCATGGCCTTGCGGGTTATTGGTGAGCGGGCCGTGATGATGGAGAAAATGACGCTCGATGCGCTCCAGGCGGGACGCAGCGCTGCCGCCGCGACGTTCGAAGAACGTGCCCAGGAGTATAGGCGCTCTGCGGGGGTGCTGATGGGCGCGGCGCTCAAAGCGTAGCGAATAGTGTGGGTGGGCACTTTGGACTTCAACATCAAAGCGGCAGCACGCCACGCAGATATTTGTCGATCAGGTGCTTGGCCTTTTCGACCACGATATCGGCGGTCTCGCCCGGCAGGGCCGAGATCTTGGTGGGCAGGGGTGCCCCGCTGGCGCGCTCGGTGATTTCGGCAGTCAGGATGTCGTCCTGAAGCAGCAGGATGATGTGTCCTCGATAATAAGCCAGCACAGTTCACCCCGCTCATTGTCGCGCGTGGAAGATACGACAGTGGAGCGGGGAGGTTTCGGGCAGCGTGGGATGGGGAAAAGATCGGGTTAACGCGGCAAAGTTGCATACGGCGAGCGCAAAGGGGCCATGCGCTGAGCGGGACAAAGCTGGCTCAGGCGGGAGCGGCTGGCCGGGTGTGCGCGAGGGTGGCGATCCGGGTCGCGTACCGTTCGAGCGTGGCGCGATCACGGGCGCGACGCTGTAGAGGGAAGGCGAGGTCGTGAAGGATGCGGGCCGGGCGGCCGGCAAGAACGACGACGCGGTCGGCAAGGCGGGCGGCATCGGCGGGCAGGTGGGTGACAAAGACCATGGTGGGATGATCGGTATCGATCACCTGATCGAGCAGGCGGTACATGTCATCGAGCAAGGCGGAATCGAGCGATACGAAGGGCTCGTCGAGCAGCAGAAGGCCGGCATTGCGGGCCAGCGCCCGGGCCAGGGCCACGCGCCGCTGCATGCCGCCCGACAATTGGCGGGGATAGGCCTTGGCGCTATCGGCAAGGCCAAGGCGGGCCAGAAGAGTGCGCGCCGCATCCTTGCCCAGGCGGGAGTCGGCGGCGCGGATGTTGTCGAGCGCGGTCAGCCAGGGCAGAAGGCGCGGGTCCTGGAAGACGAAACCGGGTGGAGGAGCGAGGGCCGCCTCGATCCCGTCGATGGCAATGCGGCCGCGGAAGTCGCGATCGATCCCGGCCACCAGCCGCAGCAGGCTCGACTTGCCGATGCCCGATGCGCCCAGCAGCGCCACGACGCTGCCGGGCGCAACCGACAGATCGAAGCTGGCCAGCAGCGGCGGTCCGTCAGCGGCAAAGCGCTTTTCGGCGATGGCAAGGCTCAGGCCGGGTGCGTGCGCCATTGCAACAGCTTCTGTTCGAGGGGCCGCAGCAGGCCATATTCGAGGGCCATCACCACCGCGATGAAGGCGGTGGTATAGGCCAGGATGGCGGTGATGTCGAAATACTGGAACAGCAGGCTGACGCGATAGCCGACGCCGCCATCACTGCCCAAAACTTCAAAGACCAGCACGATCTTCCAGATCAGCGACAGGCCGGTGCGCGCCGCGGCCAGCACAAAGGGCAGCAATTGGGGGATGAAGACCAGGCGCAGCCGGCGTGCGGGCGAGAGGCGCAGGGCATCGGCAAGTTCATCGAAATCGGGAGAAAAACTGCGCACGCCTTCGCGAATGGTGGTGATGACCAGGGGTATCTTGTTGACGATGACTGCCGTGACCAGGGCCGTTTCGGTCAGGCCGAGCCAGATGTAAAGGACGATGGCGACGACGATGGCGGGCAGATTGAGGCCCACCAGCAGCCAGGCGGAAAACAGCCGGTCGAGCCAAAGCTGCCGCCCCAGGGCAATGCCCAGCAGCGTGCCGAGGAGCATGGAGATGACGAAGGCGAGGCTGGCGCGGAGCAGGGTCTTGCCCAGATCGAGCAGCAAGGTGCCTTGCGTGGCCAGGTGCCAAAGCGTTTCCGCGACGGCAAAGGGCGCGGGAAACAGCCGGTTGGGGAAAGCCAGGGCAAGGCCCTGCCAGATCACCAACAGCAGCGGCAGCGACAGGTATTCCAGCGACGCCCTGCGCCGCCGTCCCGGCCCGATCCTGTCGGGGCCAGGGGCGCTTATTTGCGATATCCCGACCAGAACGTGCCGGGAGCGAGCTGGGCTGCGTCGCCGACCAGATCGGTGCCGCCATAGCGCGCCAGCAGCGCAAAGGTGCGCTCTGCCGCCCCTATGGCGTCGGGGTCGTAGCGGGTGACGATGCCGGCGCGATAGTCGTCGCGCAACTGGGCAAAGAGGGCCGGATCGTCGGTGGCGCCCATCAGCGTCTTGAGTGGTTCCCAGGCGGCGTCGCCATCGAACAGGATGCGCTTGGCTTGGAACGAGGCATCGAGGAAGCGGGTCAGGGCCGCGGTCTTTTGGGTGGCGGTGCCATCGGTAAAGGTCCAACCCAGCAGCGGAGGCTGTTCGGCAATGCCGAGACGCTCGAGCATGGCGGCGACCGAGAGCAGTTCGGTCATGCCGGCGGCCTTGGCGCGGGCATTCCATTGCCAGAAATTGAGCCCGGCCTGGATGCCACCGGTGCCCAGCAGTTCATTGACCAATGGAGGCGCGCCATAGCGGGCGCTGGCGTCGTCGGTCAACCGGCCCCCGGTGACGCTGTTATAATAGGCCTGCAGGATCACCCAGCTCTTGTCGGCGGGTCCGCCGGCGACGCCGATGGTCTTGCCCTTGAGATCGGCCACGGTCGCGATCGGGCTGGAACGGGGCAGCATCAGCCCGCCGACCGCGAGGGAATGGGGCACCATGGTGACCCTATTGCCGGTGCTGCGCTGGATCGAGACCCAGACGAAGTCCGACAGGATCACGTCGACGGCGCCGGCCTGCAGCGCGATCTGGCCGGCCTTGCTATCGGCGAGGGCGCGAATGCGCAGGTCCAGGCCATGCTTTTGGTCCAGCCCCATGGTCTGGATGGTCTGGATTTCCCATTGCACGGTGCCGCTTTCCTGCACCCCCACGACCAGGACCTGCGGGGCCGGGCTATCCTGGGCGCGGGCAGGACTGACGGCGCCGGCCAAAGCCAGGGCCGCCAAGAGGATATGGGTGAAAAACCGCATCGGTCGCCTCAGGCCGCCGTTACCCGCCAGACGACATCGCCCACATCGTCGGCCATCAGCACGGCATTATCGGCAGCAATGGCGACGCCGACCGGCCGGCCATAGGAATATTTCTCGTCCGGCGACAGAAAGCCGGTCAGGATATCGCGGGGCAGGCCGACGGGCTTGCCGTTTTCGAACGCCACGAAGGCCAGCTTGTAGCCGCTGAGTGTGCTGCGGTTCCAGGAGCCGTGCTGGCCGATGGCCATGCCGGCGGGAAAGCCGGGCAGGGTGGCTTCGGGCAGCCAGGCCAGGCCGAGCGAGGCCGTGTGGCCGCCCAGGGCATAATCGGGCGCGAGCGCCGTCGCGACCTTGGCCGTATCCTGGGGGACGCGATCGTCGACCGTCTTGCCCCAATAGCTATAGGGCCAGCCATAAAAGCCGCCATCGCGCACAGAGGTCAGGTAATCGGGCGGGGTTTCGTCACCCAGACCATCCCGCTCGTTGACCACCGTCCAGAGGGCGCCGGTCTCGGGGTGCCAGGCCATGCCGACGGGATTGCGCAGGCCGCCGGCAAAAACGCGGCTCTGACCGGTCGCCAGATCCAGCTCGTGAATGCAGGCGCGATCGATCTCGGCCTCCATGCCGGCATCCCCGATATTGCTCAGCGAACCCACCGCGACATAGAGCCTAGTGCCGTCCGTGTTGGCGATGAGATTGCGGGTCCAATGCCCACCGGGCTTGGTGCTCATGACCGTGCGGGCCGAGGCGGTGATCCGGGTCTGGCCGGGCTCATAGGGAAAGGCCAGGACGGCGTCGCTGGCGCCGACGTAAAGCGTGTCACCGAGCAGCACGATGCCGAAGGGCTGGCGCACGTTTTCGAGGAAGGCGTGTCGCGTTTCGGCAATGCCGTCGCCGTCGGCGTCGCGCAACAGGGTGATGCGGTTGGGGCTGTCGCCAGAGGCGCGGGCGCGCCGCATCGTGCTGTCCATGGCGTGCTCGAACAGTGTTCGGGGGGTGCCCGACTCGCCCATGGATTCGGCGACCAGCACGTCGCCATTGGGCAGCACATGCATATGGCGCGGATGATCGAGGCCGGCGGCAAAGGCATTGACCTTGAGGCCGGGCGCGGCAATGGGGGTGCGGCCATTTTCCCAGCCCTTGGCACTGGGCATTTTCAGCGTTGGGATATTGCCCTGGGGCTTGGGATCGGGAATGGCGGGCGTGGTGCCGTAAACGGGTGGGCGCGGACCATCGCCGGAATGGCGGACGGCGACGGCAACCGCGCCGACAGCGGCAACGACACGGGCGAAAATGGCACTGGAGTTCATGAGATTATCCGGGATGGCATGGTGGCCAAGCTAATGGCATTTTAGCCAGACCAATGCCAGACCTTCCCGGAACGGTTTGGATGTCAATTGCAGGCCCGATCCGCCACAGCGCTACGTCTTGGCGGTTTGACCGCTTTCGGATTGAGCGAGGAGCATGCCGCCATGGTTTCCCGGTTGCAGGCACTGGACGGTCCAACGTTCGACAGGATCACGTTTGACGGCAGCCCTATTGCAATCGCTCGCCCGGGCTGGAGCGTGCGTCCACTATGGCCTGCAACAAATCCTGGGCAATGTCGGAGAGGGCGGCCACGATACCTTCGGCGGCAAAACCGCCGGCGCTCCTGGCCATCTCGCGGGCCAGCAGCTCGCCGGCCACGATATCTTCATCAAGCTCGACAAGCGTCGCCGCTGCCGTAGCGATCAATGCCCTGGGTGCCATGTCGCGCGCCGTGCGCAAATCGTCGGTCAAAGCCGGGCCAAGCTGGGACACCGTGCGGACCCGCTGGTACCAGGCGGACCAGTCGTTGCGGTCATAAGCGGCAGGATTGGGCATGGTGCAAGCTCTCCGGTGCGGCCCATAACCGGGGCGCGTCATGGAGGTTTCAGGCTCGCTGCCGCCGCTAACAGGTGTTAAGGGCGGCCCGGGTAACCTGGGTCTAGGGCAGGAACGATCAGACGCACGGCTGGTTGGTAGCGCACCAGTACAGGAGAAAATAATGTTGAAAGCCCTGATTATCGGCGTATCGCTGTTCAGCGTCACTGCCGCAGTCGCCCAGACCGACCCGGCTCCCGCAGCATCCAGCACAGCCATGCAGGTTACCGATCCGCAGGATTTTGCCGATATGGCGGCATCGTCCAACATGTTTGAAATCGAATCGAGCAAACTGGCACTCGAAAAATCCAGCAATGCGGATGTCCTGAGCTTTGCCCAGCACATGATCGATGACCACGGCAAGGCGAGCGATCAGATGATGGCCGCGGCCGAAACGGACGGCATTACCCCGGCAACCACCATGCAGGCGGCAGACCAGGACATGCTGGACAATTTGAGCGGCATGGAGGGCGAAGCGTTCGACCAGGCCTATACCTCGGCCCAGATGGACGCCCATGACAAGGCGATCGCGCTGTTTGACGGTTTTGGCACCAATGGCCAGGAAAGCGCCCTCAAGAGCTTTGCGGCAGCCACCGAGCCCACTTTGCAATCGCATCACGACGAGCTTGCCGCGATGGCAGAATAAAGCGCCGCCCCGGTGTAGATCCTGATCGTATGGGCTTTCAAGGCCCGACTTTAGGCACCAAGGACCGTTGCGGCTCGCCGCGACGGTCTTTTCTTTGCCGCATGGCCAGACCCGCACGTGCAAGACACTGTCTCCGCATTGCTGGACCGGTGTATGATCTATGTTAAGCCATCGCCCCGATCGGCTATGACTTGAGTTCAGGACAGGTCAATCCTGGTCTCGCTTGTCCCGATATGCGAGGCTCGACTGCTATTGGTTGCGAACTTGTCCCCAAGCGAAGTCCGGCGGACGGCCCGGCGTTAAACGCCGGCACTGGCGCCGCCTGGTTCTCACGACAATAAAGGCGTTCGTTCGCAGATGTATTTGAAAGAGGAAAAAGCAGTGACGCCACCACAAGCATTCAGCCTTGATGATGCGAGCTATGGCGGCGTGGGCACCGTGCCGCAGCCGCAGACGGCCTCGGTGTTTGTCAAGCGCCTGCGGGCGCTCTATCCTTTAAGCGCGGAGGAACTGACGGTCGCGCACCAGCTGGTGGGTTCACATCAGTCCCTGGCGGGCCATGTCGATATCGTGCGCAGCGGCGAACCGCTGACCGCGGCGACCGTTTTGGTGCGTGGCTTGGCGTGCCGGTATCGGGTAACAGAAACGGCACGGCGCCAGATGACCGGCTTCGTCGTCCCCGGCGACATCTGCGATCTTGGCTTTCTGTCGTCACGGGCTGCGACGCAGGGGCTGCTGGCCCTGGGGCCGGTCGTGGTGGGCTCGATCGATCTGGCGCAATTGTCGGCGGCCTCGGAAAAACATCCAAACCTGATGATTGCGATGATGCGGGCCGCGGCGCTGGAGCAGGCCAGCGCCCAGGAACTGGTGGTGAGCCTGGGCGTGCGCGACGCCGTCGGGCGGCTGGCGCATCTGCTGTGCGAAATGCACTACCGGCTCAATGTGGTGGGCCTGGTGCGGCCGGGAAACCAGTTCGACCTGGCCATGACCCAGGGCGAGATCGGGGAGGCGCTGGGGCTTTCCACCGTGCATGTCAACCGTACGGTGCAAACGCTGCGACGGCAGAACCTCATCGCCATGTGGCAGGGGGTGATCTCGATCCCCGATGTGGAGCGGCTGGCAGCGGTTGCCGATTTCAACGCGCAGTACCTGGCTGGTGGCCCTAAGGCGTAAGTCTAGTGCGCGGGGTGGATAGTGGAGGCAAGCGTGCGGGCAAAACGAACGGCCGGGCTTTCGGCACGGACGACTTCGGTCAGCGCGGCAGGCTCGGGCACCTTGGCCCAGACAGGCCCTTGGGCCAGGGTGTGCAGCACTTCCATGAGCTGGCGCTGATCATAAGGCTTGCTCAGGATCGGCGTGTCGTGAAAGCGGTGGGGCAGATTTTCCCTGTCATAGCCGGTAGCGAAAACGATGGGCACACCATTTTCCATCAGGCTGTCGGCAACTTCAAAAACACTGACGCCATGGAGTCGCACGTCGAGCACGGCCGCATCGACGCGGCGGCGATTGATCAGATGCATGGCGTAAAAAGGCGTGGGGGCGGGGCCAAGCACATTGGCACCCAGCTCGCGCAAATTCCGGCAAATATCGGTGGCCAGCAGATAGTCGTCTTCGACAACCATGACGCGCTTGCCATTCAGATCGTTCAATTCACCCAAGTCCGACATCAGTTTCACCCGCCAGATTTACTTGCAAACCTAACGTTGCAAGCTTGGACAACCACCAGAAGCGACGCTTGGTTCGGCTCGTCTAACTCAGGTTAGAGCCCGCACTGAACGGGACCGCGACGCATTGGGCTGCCGTACGCAAGGAGACTATCATGGGTACGCCAACAACCGAACAGCTTCGTGATCGCATCGACAAAGGAGAGACGGGCGAGAAAATCGCCATGCCCGATCCGGCAACGGCCCCCCTGGGCACCGATGCCGAAGCCGGCGGGCAACCGCCGACCGGGCCCGAGCTTCGCCTTGCCGAGGCCTCGAGCCCGAAGCAGCCGGAACGGGTGCACAGGGTGAAAGGCGGCTCGATCTATCTGGGACTGGTGGCCATGCTTGGCGCGGGCGTCGTGATCATTGTCCTCGTGGCCCTTGGGGCGACAGGATCATAATCCAGGTTAGCCCCCGGACCGTGCCAGATAGAAGATCGTGCCGAAAATTGCGGTGAACACCACGATGCCCAACGCGATGCGCACCATGCTGCCGAGCGGGTTGCGACCGAGCGCGGTGCGTCGGCGGAAGTAGGCCGGGCATCGCAGCTTTTGCGGTACGGCGCTTGTGGCCGTCGGCATCGGTCATGGCGGGGGCGGAGCGCCTACGGCCTTGCTCGGATCGGTGGCGGGTTGGTCGGTGGCGGTAGCGGCGGCCTGATGCTGTCCTTGATAGACGACAAACAGGCCAAAGGCCCCGACCAAGAGCCAGACGCTGACGGCACCGGCGAAAAAAATCTGCATCGCGCCAGCGATCGACTCGGCACTGGTTAAATCTTCATCATCATGGGTCAATTCCGTCTCCTATGCCGCGCCTGGGCTGAGCCAGGCGGTCTGTGGTGCCCTGGAACGGTCTCTGGGGACGGGAGTTCCGCCGGGTGTCGCAGACACAGCCCCTGCTCAAGGGGGCGGCGCTGGTCAGGTGGACCGTCAAGGGGCAGAGGGGCGTCGTTGTGGGTCTTCGGCGCCTTTCTGGGCATCACGGGCACGCTTGTCCGTTTCGCCGGTGTCGTTGGCGCCCCCGTCGGCCCCTTTGTGGGTCATCGCGGATTGGTTCTTGCTGTCGTTCGGCTTTATGGCGAGCCTCAGTCGTAGGTGTCCTTGTCGGCGCCAGCCGAGGATTGGCCGTCCGCGCCAGGAAGATCGCTGCCGGTGTTCGCGGGTTGGCGCGGCGTGTAGGGGGGCATGGGCCGGATCGTGCTTGGCGCGCCGTCGCTTGCCGCCGCAGTGTAGCGGGGATCGCGCGGTGCAGCCTGGTTCGATGGATCTTCCGTTGGCGGCGCTTGTCCGACATCGTCCGGCGTGGCCTCGCCTGCAGTGTGCTGACGGCCGGTCTGGGAATTGGGCAGGACGGCCTCGAGGCGTTCCAGCGTTTCGCCTACGCGCTGGGCCACCGCGGCATCGAAGCGATGGTCGGGCGAGGTGCGTTCATAGTCGCGCAACTGCTCGGTGGTGATGCCGGCTTCGGCCGCAAAGTCGTCGGGGTCGAGGCCCAGCGACAGGCGCCGGTTGTGGTCGCCCTTGGGCTGGCGTTGGGTTGGGGGTTCATAGGCCATGGCCGATCTCGCTGCTGGTTGGGGGCAAGGTATGTTGCGAAAACCAGCCCCAGCTGTCGCAGCTTGCTCTACGCACAGAATCCATGGGCGCGAAAAAGGTTCATATTCCCGGCCGCAAATCCGGCGCCGCCAGCGCGAGCGGATTTGTCGCACGGTCCTGCCATGGTCGGGCGCTCGTGTCCAGCGGGCCATGGCAATGCCCACCTCAGGGTCTGCTGGTGGCGGCGATGCGGTTTCCTTGCGGGGAGAACAGGTGCAGGCGGTTTTGCGGCAGGCCGATCTGGAGCCGATCGCCAGGCTTGATGCCGGGCTGTTCACGCACTTCGACCACCAGGTTTTCACCCGAGGCGGTGGTGCCATAAAGGTAGCGGGTGCCGCCCAGATTTTCCACCACATCGACATTGAAGGCGATGCTGGCCTGGCCGGCCTGTTCGGGGACGAAATGTTCGGGCCGGATGCCGACCATTAGTTCGCCATCGGGGCCCTTGATGGCCAATCTGGTGCCATCGGCCAGGGTCAGGGTATCGGCCTGCAGCTTGCCCTTGAGGAAGTTCATGCGCGGGGAGCCGATAAAGCCGGCCACGAACAGGTTGCGCGGATTATCGTAAAGCTCCTCGGGGGTGCCGGCCTGTTCCACCTTGCCGTCGCGCATGACGACGATCTTGTCGGCCAGGGTCATCGCTTCGGTCTGGTCGTGGGTCACATAGACCATGGTGGAGCCGAGCTGGCGGTGCAGCTTGGCAATTTCCACCCGCATGGAGACGCGCAGTTCGGCATCGAGATTGCTGAGCGGTTCGTCGAACAGGAATACCTCGGGATCGCGCACGATGGCGCGTCCGATGGCGACGCGCTGGCGCTGTCCGCCCGACAGTTGCGACGGCCGGCGCTTGAGCAGCGGCTCGATCTGCAAGGTCGCAGCTGCCACCGCCACCCGGCGGGCAATTTCATCCTTTGGCAGGCGCGCCATGCGCAGCGAGAAGCTGATGTTCTGGTGCACCGTCATGTGGGGGTAAAGGGCGTAGTTCTGGAACACCATGGCCACGCCGCGCTCGATGGGGTCGGCGTCGTTGACGCGCCGCCCATCGATCTCGACATCGCCGCTGGTGATCGGCTCGAGCCCTGCAATCATGCGCAACAGGGTCGACTTGCCGCAGCCCGAAGGCCCGACGAAAACGGTGAAGGCACCGTCGTCGATGCTCAGGTTCAAATCCTTGATGACCGAGACCTGCCCGTAGGATTTGCCGATATTGCGAAGATCAACGCGCGCCATGGCGGCCTCCCCGTCGCGGCTGTGGCGCGATCATCGCGCACCGTCCAGCACGACGGCGCGGTGAATGTGCAGGCCCGGCAACCTGACGGTGACCACGCCCGCGTCGTCGGCACTCCAATCGAGGTCGTCCCCGCTCGCTGCATCATAGACACGGGAAGGTCTTGCCTTGAGGCGCACGGCGGCGGTGACCGGCCCCAGGGTGGGAATATCCTCGATCATTTCCATTGGCCGGCTGCCGCCGTTCTCGTTGGGGAGCGCCTTGCCACGGATCTGGGGGGCGCCGAACAGGAGGTGCAGGACATGCCGGTTCTCGGCGGCCTGGTGGGTCAGCGTGGCACGGCCCGCCGATGGGAGATCGGTGGTAAAGGCCGGATCGGGCAGCAGCCGGTCGAGCAGGCCGCGCACGACGTATTTGTAGAGCGGCTGGCCTACATCGCGATAGAGCCGGAAAATCGGATAAGCCACATAGGCCATGCCGTTGTGCTCGGTGACGGCGGCGCCCAGGGGTGCGGCCGCCGGATCGTCCGGCGCATGCTGATGGGAGGAGAAATGCCTGTAGGAGCGGTTGAAATAGGATGGCACGATATCGGCAAGCACCGTGGCGCCATGCGCAGTGATGGTCTGTGCCTGGGCATAGGCAACGAACGGGGCTTCGGGCAGGCTGGCATCGAGGTCGGTGCCCGCCCGGATATAGGAGGGCAGGAAGGTGACGGGCGCGGCCCCTTGGGTAATTCCCAGATCCAGGGCGAAGCCCTGACCCTGCGGATCAAGGCCCGATTTGTCCGAGAGCAGCAATTTGCCGCCGGCTGCGACATAGGCGTTGAGGCGGGCGGCAAGGTCGGCTGCCACCGGAATGTCGTCGGGCAGGATAATCAGGCGATAGGGTGAGAAATCGGCGAACCCGTCGATGACGTCGAAGGGCCGCTTGAGCTCCTGCAGCATCTGGGCGGCGCCGTCGTCGCTTTCGTGGTTGCGACGATATTCGGGATGATAGAACTCGGCCGACAAGATGGCGATTTCAGAAACCTGCCGGGCGCCGCGCAGAAAAGGCTCGAGTTTTTCCAGCCGCGCATAGGCAGGCGCGATCGATTTATAGGTATCGTGGTTGATGGCGCCATTGGGGTGCAACTGGTCGCCGACCAGGCTCTTGGCGCCCAGGGCCGACATTTGCATGATCTCGTATTCGAGCGCCTGGGGCTGCTTGAAGCCGCCAAATTCACCCCAGCTGGTGTGGAACTTGCCGGTCTGACCCAGGAAGTCGAAGCCGAGGGGGGCTGCATAGCGGGCGCTTGAGGGAAAGTGGTCATAGCCCCAGCCGCCGGTGGGCAGGCTTTCGAGTTCCAGATGGGTATAGGTGGAGAAGCGTTCGGGGCCGTTCTTGTTGATATGGCCATAATTGTAGAACACGCGCAGGTTCGGGAAGCGCTGGAACAGCGCCTGGCTGATTTCCTGGCGGAAGACTTCGTTGACTTCCTCGTCGTTGCGCAGCCGATCGGCGGGGTTCAAGGGATCGAGCCCATGCTCGTGCATGCGTTTGATACACGCATCGCAGACGCAATCATGGGTGCCCACGATGTCAAAGAACAGCCCCTGCGTGGGGTAGCGCGTCGCGACCTCGCGGGCCTGCTCCAGCACGTAGTCGCGGTATTCCTTGTGGTTGAGGCAGATAGTGTGCCAGGCCGGGCTCAATTGCTTGAGCGCGGATGGATCGGCGTTGAGGCCGTGCTGGTAGCGATTGGTGGCGCTGACCACGCGCCATTCGGGATTTTCGCGGGCCGAGCGCTCGTCCCATTGCACGGTGATGTAGATGGGGGTTTCGATATCGGCGGCAGCGCAAGCCTCGACCATTTCGCCCATCAGGTCGGGCCGGGCCAATTGCGGATGGGGAAAGCCGATGGTGGTGGGGTAATAGGCCCAGCCATGATGGCATTTGGCAAAGATGGTGATCGAGTCCACATGCGCGGCTTTCAGCGTCTTGACGAAATCGTCGGCATCGAAATCGGCACCGATCGCGGGGATGTGCTCGGAGGTGTGGAAATCGAGATGGATCTGGCGGTAGCGCAGCGGCTTGCTCGGCTGGCGGACAGGCATGGACTATTCCTTGTTGCCGCTGCGCGACATCGAGCCAGCAGCGAATTGTCGTTGAAAGATGATGAAAATGATCAGCGGCACCGTGGTGGTGACGATCGCCGCCACGGCCTGCAGGTCGTAGTTCAGGTCGTGCGTGCCCACGATCTGGGAGAACAGCACCGGCAACGGCGCCTGGGTGCGCAGGAACAGCAGCGGCAAAAGCAGCGCGTTCCAGCAGAACAGGAACTGCAGGATGCCCAAGGCGAAGATGGGGCTGAGCGAATTGGGCAGCACGACGCGAAAGAAGGTGGAAAAGGCGCCGCAGCCATCGATGCGCGCAGCTTCGATCAGTTCCTTGGGGAAGTCCTCGAGGAAGTTTTTGACGAGGTAGATGGACCAGGCAAAGCTCAGGCCCACATAGGGGATCAAGACCGAGAGCACGTTGTCGATCATGCCGGTGGACCGCCAGAGCTGGAATAGCGGGATGATGATAACCTGCTGGGGTAGCACGAAGGCGTTGATGATGATGACCAGGATGGTGCGCCGGAACGGAAAGCGCAGGAACTGGAAGGCATAGGCCGCGGCCGGCGTCAGGAACATGGTGCCCAGCGTGGCCAGGATCGAGAGTTGGGCCGAGACCAGTATCCCTTGGGCCAGAGGATACTTCTGCCAGACGGTGATCCAGGCATTGAGCGTCAGCGTGACCTTGTCGAGGTTCCACCAGCCGGCGATGACGTCGGCAGGCGGGCGGATGGAGGTGACCAGAATGCCCAGGATCGGAATGGCCCAGAACAGGCAAGCCACCCAGACCACAATGGGGATCCAGCGCGGGGCGCGTCCGATCATCGTGCCTCCTTGGTCCGCTGCAGGATCGCAGGGATGGACACGAGGAGCACGGCGGCGAGCAGGATCATGGTCGCGGCAGCGCCATAGCCCAGCTTGAACTGGGTGAACGACTCCCGATACATGAAGTAACCCACCGTTTCAGTGGAGCGCACCGGCCCGCCGGCGGTCAGGATATAGATCATGTCGAAGGCGCGCAGGCTGCCCAGGAGATTGATGAAAATGGCGACGCGGACGCCCGGCATGGCCAGGGGCGCAATGATGTGCCACATGATGGCGAGCGGGCGCGCCCCGTCCATGTAGGCGGCTTCGATAGTCGATCTGGGTACGGCCTGGGCCGCCGCAAAAATCACGATCAGGGGCAAGCCCACCTGCGCCCAAGAATAGGCCACGATCAGGCACCAGAGCGCGGTTTGCGAGTCGCCCAGCCAGGGGTGGGCGAACTGGCCCAGCCCGACAAAGCCCAGAATGCCGTTGAGCATGCCGCCGGCGTCGGGACGGTAGATGCCCGCCCACATGAAGCCGGTGACGGCTTCGGAAATGCCGAAGGCGGCGAAGATGACCATGCGGGGGATGAGCGTCGCCTGGGGCGAAAAGGCGCAGACGATCGCCAGCATCCAGCCGATGCCGACCGACAGCACGGTGGACATCACGGTCCAGGTGAAGGTGGTGACGATGACGCGGCGGAAATCGGGGTCGTTGAACAGCGCCAGGTAATTGCCCAGGCCGACGAATTTGGGCTTGCCGAGGCCCTTGATGTCGAAAAGGCTCAGCCGGACGGTGTCGGCGAGCGGGTAGATGACCGAAAAGGCGAACAGGATGAGGACGGGTGCCAGCAAGAGATAGGCTGCCGGCACGTCACCCAGCCTGAACCGCCGGATCGCAGCCGGCTTGCGCCGGCTGCTGCCTCCGGGAGGAGTGGTGGCGACGAGCCCCGCATTGCCTGGTGCAATAGCGGACTGGCTCATTAGTAGGCCGTCGCGGCTTTGGCTTCGATGGCGGCCGTGACCGTTTCGATACCAGCGTCACTGGGATCGAGCAGGAACTTCTGCAACTGCACGCGATATTCGTCGACCAGATCGCCGGGCAGCAGATCGCCAAGCACGAATTGCAGCTTGGACTTGGCGACGTTGTCGACCGCAATGGCCAGGACGGGGCCATAGAGGCTGGTGTCAACCTTGTTGCTCGGAGAGGCCTTGCCGGACTTGGCGAGTATATTGGCGGCTTCGGCGGTGGTTATCCAAGCCAGGAACGCATCGGCAACGGCGGGATTGGCGCCCGTGCTGAGACCGACATATTCGTTGGTGTCGATGCTGGAGGTATCGTCATGGCCTTCGCCCAGAGCGGGGAACTGGTAGATGCTGTAGTCGACGCCTTCGTTCAGCCCCAGCGTCGATTTGGCATAGGCATTGGTCCAGGGCCCGATCAAGTGCGAACCATAGGTGCCGTTCTTGAGCACATTGTCGGTCATCATGGCGTCGTCGCTGGCGAGAGCCACGCTGATATCGCCGAATGCGCCGGCATCGATCAGTTCGCGCCATTTGACGAACGTCGTCTTGACGGCGGGGTCCGTCCAGGCCACTTCGTGCGTGGCCAGCTTGGCGGCAGTCTCGGTGCCGGCGGTGCGCAGCAGCAGGGTCTCGAAGAACTCGCCATGCGACCATACCTTGGCGCCCAGGCCGATCGGGGTGACGTTGATGGCGTTCAGCTTGGGGAAGGAGGCCAGGAACTCTTCCCAGGTGGTGGGTGCCTCGATGCCGGCTTTTTCGAAGACCTTCTTGTTGTAATACAGTGCCGAGCGATCGCCATAGGTATGGGTGATGCCATAAAGCACACCGTCGGTAGAGCCCTGCTCCTTCCAGGTATCGGCCAGATTGTCGCCCAGCTTGGCCGCATCCCACATGGGGCCCAGGTCGCGCAACAGGCCCGCATCGGCCAGTTCCTTGCGGAATGCCGGCCAGGCATTGATCAAAAGGTCTGCCGTCTGGCCGCCGAGCAGGGCGGTGCGGATGGCGCCGCGCTGGTCGCCGGTGCCGGTCGTGGTCACGTTGGTGAAGGTCACGCCGGGGTGGGCCGCGACGAAGGCCGCCTGCAGTTCCTTGATCTGATCGAAATCGGTGCCGCCGTTCCAGTTCAGCAGCACCACTTCGCCGCTGAGGTCCTGGGCCATCGCCATCGGCGCAAGCCCGGCGAGAACGGCAAGGCTGGCACCCGCCATCAGCACCGTGCGGCGGTTCATCGCGCCGGCCCGACGCGAAACGGACGTCACTTGATTGGTGTTGGTCATTTCGGTTCCTCCCGCTACGCCGCCGTTATGGTTCGCATAGCCAGAATGAAACGTTGTCCATTTAGCTGCCAAAAGCAAGCTGTTTGTTCTTTGCGCATAAAAAACTTGCCAAGCGCTGCTGCAGCTGTGGCGCGGCGCGGCGGTTTGGGGCATGAAAGAGCGACATGGCCGCGCGATGACCAGGGTCATGACATGGAGGGGTCGGTGAAACCTGTCGGCAGGCCACGCGCTGCAACGATCGTGGACGTTGCGCAGCGCGCCAGCGTTTCGGTGGGCACGGTCTCGCGCTATCTCAACGGCATCGTGATCCGCCAGCCCAAGCGCGAGGCCATCGACAAGGCGATCACGGCGTTGCGCTACAATCGCAATGCGGCAGCCAAGGCGATGCGCACCGAGCGCACCAATATGGTGGCCTTGCTGGTGCCGGGATATGACGAATTCTTCGCCGAGGTGCTGGCAAGCCTGACGCGGAGCCTGGCCAGCGAGGGGCAGGTGCTGCTGACCCACAAGCATGAAGGGGACCCCCAGACGCTGGCCATGGCCATGGAGTTTTTCCAGAACCACCGGGTCAATGCGGTGGTGACGCCGGGGGTCAGCGAAGTGCGCCGGCAGGTGGCAGCGCTGGTCGAGCATGGCATTCCGGTGGTGTTCTTCAACAACGACGTGCCCGACCTGGCGGTCGATCGCGTGTTCGCCCGAAACCGCGAATTCGCCCGGCAGGGGGTACGGCACTTGATTGACATGGGTCATCGCCATATTGCCCATATCGGGGGCGACATGCGCGAGATGACCGCGCGCGAGCGGCAGGCGGGCTATTGCGAGGCGCTGGCCGAAGCGGGGATTGCGGCGGACCCCCGCTACATCGTGGGGGGCAGCTGGAACCGGCCGGATGCCGCCATCGGCATCGAGCGCTTGATGCAGCTGGAGGTGCCGCCAACGGCGATTTTCACCGCCAACTACGTCCTGGCTTTTGCGGTGATCGACTATTTCCGGACCCACGACATCACCGTGGGGCGTGATGTTTCGCTGATCAGCTTCGACGATGTCGAGCTGTTCCGGCAGATGTCGCCGGGCATCACCGCGATCGCCCAGCCGAGCGCCGAGATGGGGCTGGCCATCGGCGAGGTGGTGATGGGCCATGTCAACGGGGCCCAGCGAACCCTGCCGCGCACGTTGATGCTCGACTGCACGATCATCCTGCGCCAGAGCACGCGGCCACCCAAGGCGTCGGGCTAGGGGGCCACTTCGAAGCGCCCCGCCGCAAACCGCACTACCGCGACGCCGTCCTGGGGAATGACGATGTCGATGGTGATCGCGCCGAAATGCAGCCGGAATGCCTTTTGCGGTTGTCCGTGCAGCTTGACTTGCGTCGGCCTGCCGTCATGCCAATGGACGTCGACCACGACGCCGCCACGGGCGCGGACGCCCGCTACATTGCCCGAAAGCCATTGCGCGGGCAGGGCGGGCAAGATGTCGATATGTCCGGTGCGCGACTGGACCAGCATTTCGAGGACGCCGGCGGCGCCGCCAAAATTGCCATCGATCTGGAAGGGCGGATGGGCATCGAACAGATTGGGATAGGAGCGGTCGGGACTGAGCAATTTGGCCAGGACGGCCGCAGCGCGCTCGCCCTCACCCAGGCGGGCCCACAGGTTCAGCCGCCAGCCAATGCCCCAGCCGGTGGCATCGTCGCCGCGCAATTCCAGCGAGCGGCGGGCGGCCGCAGCCAGCTCCGGCGTCGTAGTTCGATCGATCTGCCAGCTGGGATAGAGCCCATAAAGATGGGAAACGTGGCGGTGCAGAGGTTCGGGAACGTCGAGATCCCAATCGTCGGCCCATTCCTGCAACTGCCCGGCCTTGCCGATCCGATCGGGACCGAGCCGGGCAAGGCTTGCCGAAACCTGGTCGGACAGGGCGGCATCAACGCCCAGTTCGCTCGTGGCAGTGATCACGGCGCCAAACAGGTCGCGCATGATCTGGTTGTCCATGGCCGGTCCCGCGCAGAGAGCGGCGCCGAAAGGATGCCCGTTTTCGGGGGACAGGCTGGGCACCGTCACCAGGACGCCGGACGGGGCTTCGACCAGATAGTCGAGCAGGAATTCGGTGGCGCCGCGCAGCAGGGGATAGATGCGCGCCAGCAGCGCAGGATCGGGCGAAAACTGGTAGTGATCCCACAACTGGGCGCAGAGCCAGGCGCCACCCATCGGCCACAGGCCCCATTGGGGACCATCGACCGGGCCGGTGGCGCGCCACAGATCGGTATTGTGGTGCAGCACCCAGCCGCGCGCGCCATAATGGATGCGGGCGGTCTCGCGACCGGTCTGGGCGATATCTTCCACCAGGGCGATCAGCGGCTCGAAGCACTCGGCCAGATTGGCCGGATCGGGCAGCCAGTAGTTCATCTCCAGATTGATATTGGTGGTGTATTTGCTGCCCCAGCTGGGCTTGATTTCCTCGTTCCACAGCCCTTGCAGATTGGCCGGCTGGGTGCCGGGGCGCGAACTTGAAATCATCAGGTAACGGCCATATTGGGTAAACAGCGCGGCCAAGGCGGGGTCGGGCTGTTTACCGGCGTTGACGATGCGCTCATCGGTCGGCAATTGCACGGCCGGCGTGTGCCCCAGATCGATCGAGAGGCAAGCGAACAGGCGGCGGTGTTCGGCCACGTGCGCGCCACGCAGATGCTCGAAGGTCTGTGCGGCGGCGGCGTCGAGGCGGGTGGTGACCAGGGCATCCGGGTCGCCCGAGACATCGTCGTAGCGGCAAAAGCTGGTGGCAGCGTCGACCAGAACGATCGCACTGTCCGCCCGCTGCACCCGCACCGTTTCGGGGCTGGTGGTGACCAGCCCGCCATTGGCCACGATGCGGGCCGCAAAGCCGAAGCGCAACGCGCCGTCGACGCCCTGCTCACGCCGGTTGCGGCCGGCATAGGACACGGTATCGGTGGTTGAGGGCTGCATGTCGCCAGGTTGCGGGCTGCTCATGCCGACATCGATATTGACTTTGCCCGGCTCGCTTGCGGACACGCGATAGACCAGCACGCCGGCGACCGGAGAAACAAACGCCTCGCGGGTGTAGCGCATCCCGCCGGCGGTATAGGCGGTGGTGGCAATGGCGGTCTGCAGGTCCAGCGACCGCCGGTAGTCCTTGGCGTTCATGTTGTGATGGAAATTGATCAGCACGTCGCCGATGGGCTGATAGGACATCTGCAGGTAAGGCTTGGCCATCATGTGGCCATGCGCCAGGGCTTCGGCGGCGCGATATTCGCCGGCAAAGATCAGGCGGCGCACCTCGGGCAGGTACTCGAGGGCTTCCGGGTTGAGCGGCCTATAGGGCCCGCCGGTGAAAAAAGTGCTTTCGTTGATCTGCAGGCGTTCGCGGGACACATCGCCAAAGACCATTGCCCCCAGGCGTCCATTGCCCAAGGGCAGGGCCTGCGTCCATGCGGCCGCGGGCTGCTTGTACCAGAGTTCGAGGTCGGTCATGACTCACCAATGTGCAGCGCGGCCAAGGTGGCTTGATGCCAGCATGCCGGTTTCTGGTGGCCAAAGGGGTAGGGCGAGCGCCACGAAAGGTCAATGTTCTTTATCGAGAAAAAAGGTTATCGTTTCAATTTTCGATCATGCCGGATGAGGTTTCCGACTTCAGTTGGCGGAGACCGCAGCGAGCAAGGTGATGCGGGCCGACTGCAGGTGGCGGGCACAGGCGGCCTGGACCTGGCTTTCGTCGCGGCTGAACAGGGCGTCGATATAGTCCAGGTGTTCCTGGATGGCGACGCGGTTGCGCTGGCGTTCGTCGCGCTTGTTCCACTGGTAATGGTAGTGGAAGATGAAGGTGATGATATCGTAGAAATCGTCGATGAAGCGGTTGGGGACCGCCGTGTTGATCAGCCGGTGAAAGCGGTTGTCGAGGTCCGAAAAATCGTGGAAGCGGTCGTCGAAGGTGGTGAGCAGGTCCAGATGCTCCTGCCGCAGTGCGGCAAGGCTGGTCCACAGCTTGGCTCGAGGGTCGATGCGCGCGAAGCCAAGCGCCGAGCGCATCTCGAACAGTTCGCGGATTTCAAAAAGCTCGAGCGCAAACGTGTCGTTGAAGCCCTTGAATAGCCAGCCGGCATTGGGCCGCTTTTCGATCAGGCCAAAGCGGCTGAAGCGATTGAGAAATTCGCGGATGCCGGTGGTGCCGACGCTGAACTGGCGCGCGAGGTCCAGCTCGTTGATCATCGAGCCCGGCTTGGCATCGCCGCGCAGCATCCATTCGAGGAAGCGCTTTTCCACCTGGGTGGAGTTGGGGACCGTTTGGTCCACGGGAAAGCGCCCATCCCTGGGGACCAGTTCGACCACCCGCTCGCCGCGCTTGTGCAGGGCCACGACGCCACGCTCGCCGAGCTCGGCCAGCACCTTGCGCACGGTGGTGCGGCTGACGCCGAGTTGGCGGCTGAGTTCGTTTTCGGAGGCCAGCGGCGAACCTCGGCCTGCCGCAACGACCAGGTCGAGCATTTGATTGAAGGCGAGCTTATAGACGGTGTCGGTCTTCATCTGCCACTGCGCTTGCGGAAAGGCGACATATCTCAGTCGCGCAAGACGCAAGGCAGCGCAATAGGGATCGCACGAAAGAGGCGCCCAGAGACGATGGCGTTTGCCTTGGCCCATTGGCTGGCTATAAGGCCACAAGCCTGATGCGAGCGAGCCATTGCCGGCCTGGCCGAACTGGAGACAATGATGGCAGACCAAAACAGTATCGGATCAGACGAGGTTCTGGCGCCACGGCCGCCGATGGGCTGGAACAGCTGGAACAGCTTTGCCACGACGATCACCGAAGCGCAGGCGCTCGAGACCGCGGGGATCATGGCGGAGCGGTTGTTGCCGTTTGGCTATGACGTGTTCACCATCGATATCCAGTGGTACGAGCCGGAGGCCGCCAGCTATAATTACAATCCCAATCCTGTCCCGACGATGGACGGTCATGGCCGGGTGATGCCGGCGCTCAACCGGTTTCCGTCCGCGGCTGACGGCAAGGGCTTCAGTGCAATCGCCGATCAGGTCCATGCCCTGGGCCTGAAGTTCGGCATTCACATCATGCGGGGCATTCCGCGCCATGCCGTGGCGTTGAACCTGCCGGTCCTGGGCACGAACGTGCATGCAAGCGACATTGCCGATACCGCCAGCATCTGCAGCTGGAACCCGGACATGTATGGCATCGACATGAGCAAGCCGGGCGCGCAGGCCTATTACGACAGCATCTTTGCCCTCTACGCCGCCTGGGGCGTCGATTTCATCAAGATGGACGACATGAGCCGGCCCTATGACGCCCATGCAGCAGAAATCGAAGCGGCGCACCGGGCGATCAAAGCCAGTGGCAGGGCCATGGTGTTGTCGCTGTCGCCGGGCGAAACGCCGGTGCTGCGGGGTGATCATGTCGCCCGGTTCGCGCAGATGTGGCGCATCAGCGACGACTTCTGGGACGAATGGGCGATGCTGGAGGCCCAGTTCACCCGCCTGGAAAATTGGAACAGCCATCGCCGGCCGGGTGCCTGGCCCGATGCCGACATGCTGCCCCTGGGACGCCTGGCCTTGGGCAAGCGCGACAGCCGCTTCACGCCGGACGAGCAGCAGACGCTGATGACGCTATGGGCCATCGCCCGTTCGCCGCTGATCATGGGGGGCGACCTGCGCCATCTCGATGGTGCTACGCTGGCGCTGCTGACCAATCGGCAGGTTTTGCAGGTCAACCAGGCCAGCCATGACAACCAGCCGCATTTCGAGGCGGACGGCACGCGTATCTGGAGCGCCAGGGCGGAAGGGTCCGAGGATTTTTACCTCGCTTTGTTCAATACCAGTGCCGGGGACAAACACGTGTCGTTCAAGCTCGGACGGATCGGCGTTGCGGGCGTGGTGCGGGTTGTCGATTTATGGTCGGGAGCCGATCTTGGGACGGTGTCGAACGTGGTTGCAGCGATCCTGCCGGCGCATGGATCGGCGCTCTACCGGCTCACGCAATAGCCAAGAGGCAATGCCGACCATGCCACGAGGGTCTGGTTTATATCCAGAATAAACAATTTGACGTGGCAGTGGCTGGCTTTTATCCATAACGAACATTTCCGCAGTTTTGATATGTCGGTCCGCCCCCTAGGCACCCGGTGGCCCGGGCGCGGTCGATCCGAGCCGGGCAATGACCCGAAACTTGCGCGCAACAGATTGGTCGATGGCATTATGGAAACATTGGTATGCAATGGCCCGGGCGAGCTGGCGCTGGTCGAGCGCTCACCGATCGAGCGGGGCGCCGGCGAGGTCTTGGTCAAGCCGCGGCGCGTGGGCATTTGCGGCACGGATTATCATATCTACGAGGGCAAGCACCCCTATCTGGCCTATCCGCGGGTCATGGGCCACGAGCTTGCCGTGGAAGTCGTCGATCCAGGGACGAGCGATTTTGTCGCAGGCGAAGTGCTGGTGGTCAATCCCTATCTGTCGTGCGGCACCTGCATTGCCTGCCGGCGAGGCAAGCCCAATTGCTGCACCAAGATTGCCGTGCTGGGGGTGCATCGCGATGGCGGCATGACGGGGCTGTTGTCGCTGCCGCCGCAAAACCTGTTGCACGCCGAAGGGCTGAGCATGGATGCCTGCGCGGCTGTGGAGTTTCTGGCCATCGGCGCCCATGCGGTGGCGCGCACCGGCATCGCCACGGGCGAACGCGTGCTGGTGATCGGGGCGGGACCGATCGGGCTGGGCGTTGCGCTGTTCGCCACGTTGTCGGGAGGGGTGGTCACGGTGATGGACCGTGACGAGGGGCGTCTTGCGGCAGCGCGCGACCTGTTCGCCATCGCCGGAACAATCGTGGCCAGTGAAGGCGCCGAGGCTGCGGTGGCCGCGCTGACCGGTGGGGACGGGTTCGACGTGGTGCTGGACGCTACCGGCAATCCGGCATCCATCGAAAAAGGCTTCGATTTCGTGGCGCATGGGGGGCGCTATACGCTGGTCAGCGTGGTCAAGAGCGATATCAAGTTCGCCGACGGGGATTTCCACCGCAAGGAAATGACCGTGATAGGCAGCCGCAACGCCTTGTCGCCAGATTTTGCGCGGGTCATCGCGGCGATGCGCAACGGCCAGGTGCCGGTCGAGCGGTTGATCACGCATCGCACCAATATGGCGGCGGCAGTGCAGGACCTGCCGCGTTGGGCGCAGGACAAGTCCGGGTTGATCAAAGCCGTCATCGAACTGGACTGAGCCGAGCCCTGCTGGCTGCGGAGTGCCATCCAGACCGCGTTCGAGGCGAGGCAACCTTGCCTGGCCGACCGAGAGCAGCATGCCGGGGCCACAGGCTGCGCAAGCGTGGGCGAGGATAGATCCGTGCTGGCAAAGGACTATACGACCTTGCCGGCGCAGTTCAAATCGGCAATGGGCGCAGTCGACCGGAGAGGCAGCGTTACCACCACCTCTCCGACCCCGCCGCAGCGGCTTTAACGATACGAGTCAGGCCGCCCATAGGATCAGTGGCGCACCAGCGATTTTGTGGGATCGTGTGCGGGTGCTCAGGCCGGATGATCCATGAGCTTGCTTGAACCAATAGCGGCGGGTGACGTTTGGGCTTCTGCATTCCCCACCCGAGGCCGGACAATGACCAGATACCGTACCACGACAGCCCTGTTTTGCGTGCTTTTGCTTTCCAGCGCAGCATCTTCCGCTGTCGCCCAGCCCCAGGGAGAAAACGGGCTTTATTCCGATTCCACCGTGAAGGGCAGTATTCTGGAGCCTCGGCCCATCGAGATCTCCGACGACGCGGAACTGGCCAGCCATATCAAGGTGCCGGACGGGTTCGAGGTGGAAGTGGTGGCGCGCGATCTGGTCAATCCGCGCATGATCGCGGTGGCCGACGACGGAACCGTTTATGTTACGCGACGCAGCGTCGGCGATGTCATTCGGCTGAACGACGCGGATGGCGACGGCAAATATGAGGATTTCACCGTGGTTGCGGGCCGCCCGGGCATGCACGGCATGGCGATCGACGGCGATACGGCGTACCTGGTCAGCGTCAACGATGTCTATACGGCCCCCATCCAAGCGGATGGGACCTTGGGCGAATTGACCCGGATCATCGACGATCTGCCCGATGCCGGCCAGCACGCCAATCGCACCATCGCAATCGGGCCGGACGGCATGCTCTACATCACCGTGGGATCGACCTGCAACGAATGCGAGGACCCCAATCCGGAAAACGCCACCGTGCTGCGCGCCGGCAAGGACGGCAAGAGCCGCACAATCTTTGCGACCGGACTGCGCAACACCATCGGGTTCGGCTGGCAGCCCGAAACGGGCGAGCTTTATGGCGCCGATCACGGCATCGACTGGCTGGGCGACGAGGCACAGCAGGAGGAATTCAACCATATCGAGCAAGGCAAGGACTATGGTTGGCCCTATACCTATGACTTCTCCAATTCCAATCCGCGCCTCAATCCAACTGCGGATATCCCGCTGGAGCAGTTGGCCGAGATGAGTGTTGAGCCTGTGGTCGGCTACACGCCCCATAGCGCGCCGATGCAGATGGCGTTCTACACTGGCACGGCGTTTCCGGCGGACTATTCGGGAGACGCGTTCGTGGCGATGCGTGGGTCCTGGAACCGCCGGCCGCCGAGCGGGTATGAAATCACGCGCATTCATTTCGAGGATGGCAAGCCCGTGGCCTGGGAGCGGTTTGCCGAGGGCCTGCTGATCGAGGCGGAGGATGGAGGCTACGGGTTTTTGGGCCGCCCGGCTGGATTGGCGGTAACGCCCGAGGGCGCGCTACTGTTTTCCGACGATACCAATGGCGTGCTGTACCGCATCTCCTATACGGGGGCCGATACCCTGGCCGATGCCATATCGACAAGCCCGCCCGATGTGACGGGCAAGCCTGCGCCCAGCGATATCGCGATCGACCTGGTCGAACCATCGAGCGACGATAAACTTTCGGTGACGGCCAGCTTTGCGGATGGCGAGACGATCCCGATCGCGCATGCGGCGATGGGCCATAACGCCTCACCCAAATTGTCATGGACCGGTGCGCCGGCAGACGCCAAATCTTATGTGGTGCTGGCCGAGGACCCGAACGCCAAGATGCCCAAGCCCTTCGTGCACTGGATTGCCTTCGATATCGGCGCACAGATCACGCAATTGCCGGAGGGACTTGCAACCGATCCGGTGCTGGTCGAGCCCGAAGACGTCAAGCAAGGCACCAATTCGATGGGATCGACCGGCTATACCGGTCCCAAGCCACCGCTGGACGATCCCGCGCATCACTACCACTTCCAGGTGTTCGCCCTGGATATTGCCAGCCTGGGATTGGACCCCGGCGCCAAGCGCGCCGACGTGCTGGCGGCATTGAAAGGGCATGTGCTGGCGGCAGGAGAGGTCGTCGGGCTTTACGACCGACCGGCGCCCGAGCGTGCTGAAAATTAGCGCAGTCGGTGCGGCTGTGTTCATCCGATGTTCAGGCGCCATGGCGCCTTGTGAAGTACCGGGCGCTAACCGTCCGTAACACTTCAGGAGATCGGAATGCAAATTCATCGGGGCATTCTCAAAGCCGCCATCAGTGGCACCGTCTTGGTCGCCATGGCTGGAGCTGCGCTTGCGGCTCCGGCAGTGGCCACGGCGAACGTCAATGTTCGCTCGGGACCCAGTTCGGGATATGATGCCGTCGACGTCTTGCAGCGCGGCGAGCGCGTGGATGTCGAGGGCTGCCGGGGCGGTTGGTGCTATGTGGAAAAACGTGGCCTGAACGGCTGGGTGTCTTGGCAGTATCTGGCCGATCTGGGCCGGCCAACACGGCCATCGGTCGAGTTCCAGTTCAACTTCGGCCGTCCCCCATCGTTTAATCCCCCGCGTCGCCCGGGCAATAACCGCCCTGATTGGAACAATGGATATGATCGTCCAGATTGGCGCGGCAATGATCGGGACCGCCCGGATTGGCGCGGCAATGATCGCGACCGCCCCGACTGGCGCGGCGACGACGATCGTCCCGAGTGGTCGGACAATGGCCAGGGCCGTCCTGGCGATCAGGGCAATAACAGTGACGGCCGGCCCGGCAATGGCGAGATTCCGCGCCAGGGCAATGGCGGCCCCATTGCGCGTCCTGGCATTGCCAATGATCCGGCGCCTTGCGTGCCGGGCATGCAAGGCTGGCCGATCTGCCAGTAACCGATCGATCTCACTGCGGTGGAATGCCTGGGCATTCCACCGCATGCCTTTCCTGGCGCGGCAATTTCGGCATTGCGACGCGGGGCTGCAGTGGCGTGTGACGGTTTGGTCGGCTATGACGGATGGCCGGCAGACAGCCGACACGCAACCAGCACAGGAGCCTGACCATGGGCGAACGGATCAAACTGACGTCGGGCGACGGGTTCACTTTCAATGCGTATCGTGCGGAGCCGGCTGGCAAGGCCAAGGGCGCCGTGGTGCTGATCCACGAAGTCTGGGGCTTGAACAATTTCGTGCGCAGCGAGGTCGATCGTTATGCGGGCGAAGGCTATGTCACGGTAGCGCCGGCGCTGATGGACCGGATCGAGCCGGGCTACGAAAGCGAAGATTACGGCCCGACCGGCTTTGCCAAGATCGGCGAGCTGTTGCAGGGGTTCAATCCCGCCTCCACGCTGCCCGATGTCGAGGCCGCGGTGGCTTCGGTCACCGAGGCTGGCAAGGTGGGCATCACCGGCTATTGCTTTGGCGGGGCAATCTCGTGGCGATCGGCCCATGCCGGGCTGGGTCTGGCGGCCGCCTCAGGGTATTACGGGGGCGGGGTGCCCAACTATATCGGGCTGGCGCCGCAAATTCCGATCGAGATGCACTTTGGCGACAATGACAGCGGCATTCCGCTGGAGCAGATCGAAGCCTTGCGGCAGGCCTATCCGGACGTGCCGGTCTATCTCTATCCGGCCGGACACGGGTTTTGCAATTTCGACCGGCCCAGCAGTCATGACACGGCCAGCAGCAAGCTTGCCAATGAGCGGACTTTGGCGTTCTTTGGTCAGCATCTGGTGTGACATTAGAGCAGCATTTCGCGCTGATTGCCGCCGAGCAGCGCCGGAGCGTTCTGGCGCCGTTGTCGCTGCGCAAGACGATGCTGGTCGCGGTGCTGCTCGACCATTTCGCCGACCGGGTCTTCGAGCAGGCGCGAGCCAGCATGCCGGACGTCTTGCTCGGCGCCGAGGACGTGTTGGCGTGGCGCGCTGTGCTGGCTGAGCGCTCGGCTGCCTTGGCACAGGTTTTCGCGATTGGTTCCGGCAAGGCGGTGCTGCGGGTGGAGACGGTTACGGTGCCGATCGTGGATTATCCGGGTTTGACGGTCGAGGATTTCATGGTCAGCCTGTACAACGACAACAGCGTGCAGCGGGTCATGATCGTTGAACCCGATGGAACGATGCACATGGCCCATGATTGCCTTCGGCAAGCGGTGGCGTATTGGGAAGATGCCGGCTGGCGCACGCTGGAGAGACGCTAGGCAGTCCAGATCAACTTGGGATTGGTGAGTTCGCGAGCGCCCAGGCCACCCAGTTCGCGGCCGAAGCCGGAGCTCTTGGTGCCGCCGAAGGGCGCACGGGCGTCGGAGCGGACGAAGTCGTTTACGAATACTGCGCCGGCCTGCAGGCGGCCGGCGACGCGGCGGGCCTTGGCGGGATCGGACGACCAGACGGCGGCGCCGAGGCCGAAGCTGGTGTCATTGGCTCGCTCGATGGCATCGTCCTCGCTGTCGAAGGCAAACATCAAGGCGACGGGGCCGAAGAATTCCTCGCGGGCCACGGCCGATTGCGGATCGACGCCGACAAGCACCGTGGGGCGGTAAAAGTAGCCGGCGCCCTCGATGGGCGCACCGCCGGTGACGACGCGGCCGCCGGCTTTGACGGCCTGGTCGACCTGGCGCTCGATGCTGGCTAGAATATCGGGCTTGGCCAGGGGGCCGAGCCGGGTTGTCGCCTGCATGGGGTCGCCCACGGCGATGGCATCGGCGGCCTTGGCGAAGGCCTCGACATAGCGATCAAAGATCGGGCGCTCGATCAGGAAGCGCTTGGCCGCGATGCAACTCTGGGCATTGTTGGAAAAGCGCGAGGTGATGCCGAGCTGGACCGCCTTGTCGAAATCGGCATCGGCGAAGACGATGAAGGGGTCCGAGCCGCCGAGTTCCAGCACCACCTTCTTGCCATGGCGGCCGGCGGTTTCGGCGACGGCGCGGCCGGCACGTTCGCTGCCGGTCAGGGTGACGGCGGCGACGCGTGGATCGGCGATGATGGCGGCGGCCGCGTCGCGCTCTATGGCGATATTGGCGTAGACGCCGGCGGGAGCGCCCGCGTCGCGGATGACCTCCTCGAGGGCGATTGCGCTGCCCTGGACGGTTTCGGCATGCTTGAGCAGCACGACATTGCCCGAAAGGGCGGTGGGGATGAAAAAGCGCAGCACCTGCCAGAACGGCAGGTTCCACGGCATGATGCCAAAGATCAGCCCGAGCGATTCGTAGTGCAGCACGGCGGGCGTGCCGGCAATCGGCTCGTCGGCAAAGTACTGGTCGACATGATCGGCAAAATGCCTGGCCGCACCGGCGGCCTTGATGACCTCGCCGCGCGCCTCGGCAAGGGGCTTGCCCATTTCGGCGGTGATCAGCGCCCCATAGCGATCCGCGCGCTCCTCGAGCAATTGGCCCAATCGGGTCATCACGGCAACCCGTTCGGAGGCCGGCCGGGCGGCCCAATCGCGATGTGCAGCGGCGGCCTGGGTGAGGAGATGCTCGATTTGCTCGGGAGAATGTTCGGGATAGTGCGCAATCACTGCGCCGGTGGCCGGATTGGTGCTGGTGAAAGCCATGGCTTGTCCTTTTCCCGGCGGTCGTCGCGTAGTCGACCGGGTTGGCGCTGCGATTGCACACTATCGTGGCGCTGCGGGCACGGCAATGAAAGGGCGGTGGGTGAGCCGGCGGCGATAATCGGACCCTGCGTCAAATTCGGGGGCGCGCCACTGTAGGCGGGGGCACGGCAGGCTTTTATTAATAGGTCGGCATTGCGGCGGAGGGGGCATGGACTATCTGATTTTGGGGGGCGGCTCGGCAGGCTGCGTACTGGCGGCGCGACTGAGCGAGATCGCCGCCAACAGGGTGACGCTGGTCGAGGCCGGACGGAACTTGAGCGCCCAGAGCATGGCG
The DNA here is from genome assembly GCF_964244875.1 of uncultured Devosia sp. Taxonomy (NCBI): domain Bacteria; kingdom Pseudomonadati; phylum Pseudomonadota; class Alphaproteobacteria; order Hyphomicrobiales; family Devosiaceae; genus Devosia; species uncultured Devosia sp. The sequence continues at coordinate 98,582 of NZ_CAXTKA010000004.1, read as the reverse complement.
CCGCATGTGCGCAGCCGCTATCCGGGGCTGGCCTATGCCGACGACAACAATATCTGGCCGGACTTGAAGGCCTATCTGGGTGCGCCGGTGACGCCGGGCGCTGCGCGCAGTGCCCGAAAATACGAGCAAGGCCGCCTGCTCGGCGGCGGTTCGGCGGTCAATGCAATGGTGGCCAATCGCGGCGCGCCGGCCGATTACGACGAATGGGTCGCCCTGGGGGCGCCGGGCTGGTCGTTCGACGAGGTGCTGCCGTATTTTCGCAAGCTGGAACGCGATGTCGATTTCGATGGCGCCTATCATGGCAAGGATGGCCCGATCCCGATCCGGCGCATTTCGGACGCGCGCATGTCGCCGTTTGCCAAGGGCGTCATCGCGTCGTTGAAACAGCAGAGTTTCGTGCAGCGACCCGACCAGAATGCCGACTGGGTCGACGGCATCTATGTGGGTGCCGTCGCGGTGAGCGATGATGGGGAGCGGGTGCCGACCTCGGTGGCCTATCTGAGCGCGGCGGTACGGGCACGACCGAACTTGACCATCCTGACCGAGCACCTGGCCGAGCGGCTGGTGCTGGACGGCCGCAAGGCGGTCGGCGCGGTGGTGACGCCGTTTGGCGGTGGCGCCGGCCGGACGCTCAGGGCGGACGAGGTGATCGTGGCATCGGGCGCCATTCATTCGCCGGCACTGCTGATGCGCAGCGGCATCGGGCCGGGCGCGGCGCTGCAGGCCTTGGGCATCGATGTGGCACTGGATAGACCAGGGGTGGGCGGCAATCTGATGGAGCATGCCTCGACGGCGGTCAGCACCTACCTGCCGCCATCGATGCGGATGCGCGATCTCAACGAGCATCACGACCATGCCATCTTGCGGTTCACCTCGGACCTGCCGGACGCCCCGCCGGGGGATCTGCATGCGGCGTTTATCGGGCGGTCGGGCTGGCACTCGATCGGGCAGCGGGTGGGCACGCTGTTCATCTGGCTCAACAAGCCGTTTTCGCGCGGGCGGCTGGACTTGGCAAGCGCCGATCCACGGGTCGAGCCGGTGGTGGATTTCAACCTGCTGGCGGACCCGCGCGACGTGTCGCGGTTGATGCACGGCTTCCGCGTCGGAGCGGGAGCGCTGACCCATGAGGGGATGCTGGCGTCGGCGGGGCCGGCATTTCCCACCAGTTACTCGGCACGGGTGGCGGCCCTGGGCGTTCCCAGTTTTTTCAACACGCTGCAACGTGGCGCCTTTTCGGGCATGCTCGATTGGGCGGGACCGGCGCGGGCGTGGCTGATCCACAATGTGGTGACGCTGGGGCTGGACCTGAACCGCCTGATGCGCGACGACGCGGCGCTGGCGGATTTTCTTAAGGCTTCGGTGGGCGGCGTCTGGCATGCTTCGGGTACGCTCAAGATGGGCCGGGCGCATGATTCGATGGCGGTGACGGGTCACACCGGCCTGGTGCATGGGATCGACAATCTGCGGGTGGTGGATGCCTCGCTGATGCCATCGATCCCGCGCGCCAATACCAATACGCCCACGATCATGATGGCCGAAAAGATCGCGGCGGAGATGGTGGGGCGGGGATAAGGGCGATGCGTCTGGGGCTCTGCTCGCGTGGAGAGTTAGGGCTATCGCACATGGCGTGGCCACGATCCGGCGCGTGTCGCAGGACGGCTCGTTCCCTGGCAGGGGGAGAATGGGTGGGGAGGGAGCCCGGTTATCGGGGATGGCAAACCCCCACCTTGATCCTCCCCCTGGTAGGGGGAGGTGTCGGCTGGGAGGTTTTGGCAGGAGCGTTACTTGTATCCCCATGACTCTTGCTCGAGAAGAGGGGATTGCTTGGGGGATGCGGTGGGATTGGGTAAAGACATGATGGCGACGTGGTTGTGATGGGGGATGGGAGCCGGTAGCGTGGGGATTGCAGCGCATGGATGCCGAAAACGGCCGGCGCTGCGGTGGAGGAGCAGCATGGTCGGGGTGATGGGAGCGCGCGAAGGCGCGTTTGGGCGGGCGACGTTTTTTGCCATTCGCGAGCCGGTGGCCGGTCATGCCCATCCCTTCATGCATTTGCTGTTCAAGACCGGCGGCGGCGACCGGCGCCTGCTGATCGAGGGACAGGAGCGCGTGCTGAGCGATGCGCAGAGCTTGTTGATCAATCCCTGGCAGCGCCATAGCGACGATCCCATCCAGGCCGAGCAGCCGACGACCATGCTGGCGCTCTATATCGAGCGAGCCTGGATGGACAAGCGTTTCGGGCCGGCGGTCGGTTTTGCCCAGAATCTGGGATTGGCCGACGCGCCGGTGCGGGGTTTGGTGCAGCAGGTGTCCGGGGCGATTTGCGAGCCGTCAGGCCTTGATGCCGTGGCGTTTGAAGCGGTCATCGCGGACCTGATCGAAGCGGCATCGAGCGCGGTCTTGGTCAATCGCGGCGCCCAAGAGATGTGTGATTTTCGCATTCGCCGGGCACGGCGGCAGTTGGAGGCGCATCCCCATCTGCATATCGATCTTGGCGGCGTGGCGCGCGCGGCGGGGCTGTCGCGCTCGCACTTCTATGAGCAATTCCGCAGCGGCATCGGGGTCGCGCCGCATATGTTCATGGACGCCCTGGTGCTGGAACAGGCCTATCGGATGATGCATTCGCGCCAATCGCTGGACGATATCGCCAAGAGCCTGGGCTTTGCCGCCCAATCGAGCTTTTCGCGATTTTTCAAGGACCGCGTGGGATTTCCACCCAGCACGATCAGGCGGCAGATCGGGCAGCGGGTCCGCCGGGACTGAGCCGCCGATCAGCGGCCGCGGCGACGGAGCTGGTCGAAGAAGACGATGACGATGATCAAAAAGCCGGTGATGATGCGCTGCCAGAACGAATTGACGTTCAACAGGTTGGCGCCATTGCTGATCGTGGCCAGGATGAAGGCGCCGATCAGGGGTCCGTGCACCGAGCCGACGGCGCCGAACAGCGACGTGCCGCCGATCACGGTGGAGGCAATGGCCTGCAATTCCCAGCCCTCGCCCTGGGTGGCATTGCCGACGCCCAAGCGGGCAGCCAGCATAATGCCGACGAAGGCGGCGAACATGGCCGACAAGCCATAGGCGATAAAGATCATGCGAGGGACGCTGACGCCGGACAGGCGGGCGGATTCGGGATTGGAGCCGACGGCGTAGAGATAGCGGCCCCATTTGCTCAGGTGCAGGAAGACATAGGCCGGGATGGCGACGATCACCACCATCCAGAACAGGTTGGGAATGCCCAGAAAGCTTTCGCGCGAGAACTGCGTGAACGCTTCGTTGGTGATGTTGATGGTGGAGCCATTGGTCATCAACAGGCCGATGCCGCGCAGCGAGGTCAGTGTGGCCAGCGTGATGATGAAGGGGGGCAGGCCCATCTTGACGATGCCGAAGGCATGAAAAAAGCCGATGGCCAGCCCCATGACCAGGGTGATGACGATGGCCAGCCAGATCGGCACGCCGGACTGGATCAGCCCGGCAACGACCACGGTGGAAAAGCCGACAATGGCGCCGACCGACAAATCGATGCCGGCAGTGATGATGACAAAGGTCTGCCCGATCGCCAGGATGGCGATCATCGAGCCCTGCCGCAGCAGGTTGGAGATATTGTTGGGGGTGGCGAAGTTGGGCGTGGCGATGCTCAGGACGATGCAGAGCAGCAGCAGCAGGCCCACCAGCGTCAGTGCGAACAGGAAGCCGAGATCGCGCCTGGCCTTGGTCGTCGTCGGGGTTACTTCGGTGGTCATCACGCTCTCCGATGGCGGCGTCAGACGCCGATGGCCTCTGCCAGAATGTCTTCGTGCGATTTTTCCCGATAGGTCTGCGTGCCGGTCAGCCTGCCGTCGCGGAAGACATGCAGCGTATCGGCCAGCTCATAGACCTCGGGCAGGTAGGACGAGATCAGGATAATGCCGGCGCCGTTCCTGAGCAGTTCGGCAAAAAGGCGGTAGATTTCGGCCTTGGTGCCGACATCGACGCCCACGGTCGGCTCGTCAAAGATGAACAGTTCAGCGCCATGGTTGAGCCATTTGCCGATGACGATCTTTTGCTGGTTGCCGCCCGACATCGAGGAGGCCAGCGACCGGCGCGAGGGCGTCTTGATGCCCAGATTGCGGATCTGCAGATCGGCCCGGCGCTTTTCCTCGCCGGCATCGACGACAAGGCCGCGCGACAGCTTGTCATAGACCGGCAGGTTGATATTGAGCCCGATGGGCAGGTTGAGATTAAGGCCCTGGTCGCGACGGCTTTCGGGCGCCAGGGCAATGCCCAGGTTGATGGCGGTGCGCTCATTGGAAATGTCGACCGGCTTGCCTTGCCACTCAATGTCACCGCTGGTCTTGGGATTGCGGCCGAAAAGGCTGAGCGCAAATTCGCTGCGCCCGGCGCCGATCAGGCCATAAAGGCCGACGATCTCGCCGGCGCGCACGCTGATGGAAATATCGGAAAAGCCCTTGCCGGACAGCGACCTGGCCTGCAGCAGCAGCTTGCCGAAAGGAATGGTTTCCTTGTGGTAAATCTGGTCGAGCCGGCGATTGATCATCAGCGCCACGAGCTCGGCGTCGTTGGTGTCCTCGATATTGCGGGTGCCCACCAGAAGGCCATCGCGCAGCACCGAAACCCGATCGGCAATCTCGAAGACTTCTTCCATGCGGTGGCTGATGTAAACGATGGTGACGCCCTCGCCCTGCAGGCGCCGGATCAGCGCGAACAGCTGGGCGGCTTCCTGGCGGGTGAGGTAGGCGGTGGGTTCATCGAAGATGATGAATTTAGTGCCGCGCAGGGACGCGCGGGCGGTGGCGACCAGTTGCTGCTGGCCGATGGTGAGCGAGCCCAACAATGCGTCGGCAGGCAGGCTGAAGCCCATGTCATCGAGGATGGTCTGGGCAGCGCGGGTCATGGCGCGCTTCTGCAGCAGGCCGAACTTGACGGTCTCGTCGCCAAGGAAAATATTGGCGGCAACCGAAAGATGGCGGCACAGCACGACTTCCTGATGCACGGCGTTGATGCCGTGGGCGATGGCCTCGTTGGGACTGGCCAGATCGACTTCGGTGCCGTTCCAGACGATGGTGCCGCCGGTGCGACGGATGACCCCGGTGAGCAGCTTGATCAGGGTGGATTTGCCGGCGCCGTTCTCGCCGACGATGGCGTGGATTTCGCCGCGGGTGAAGTTCAGCGAGCTCGGCTTGAGCGCCTGGACATGGCCGTAGTGCTTTTCGAGATTGCGCAATTGCAGGATGGGCATGTCGGCCGCCAGCGCAACAGCCGGATCGGGCAAGGCGGCGCCGCTCGAAAGCTCGGTCAAATCAGGTCTCCCCCGCTTGAAGCGGGGCGCAAGGCCACTCGGTCCTGCGCCCCGTCATCGCCTTAGTTGACCTTGGGGTTCAGCAGTTCAACGCTACGGGCGTCGTTCATGTTGGCCGTGGTGATCAGGTTGGCACCGGTATCGACGAACTTTTCGACGGTTTCGCCCTTGGAGGCGGCGAGCGCGGTCTTGATGCCGTCGTAGCCCATCCGGTAGGGGTCCTGCACCACCAGCGCATCGATGGTGCCGTCCTTGAGGAAGCCCACCAGCTTGTCGTCACTGTCGAAGCCGATCAGGGCGACCTTGGCGGCAGCGCCATTTTCGGCGATCGCCTGGCCCGCGCCCTGGGCCTGGATCAGGTTGGACGCGAAGATGCCGACCAAGTTGGGATAGGCGGTCAGCAGGTCGGTGGTGATGTTGAGACCGGTGGCGGCCTGGCCGTCGGCATACTTATCGGCAACCAGCGTCAGGCCGGGATATTTGGCGGCGAGCTGCTCGATAAAGCCCTGCTTGCGCTCTTCGAGCGAGCCGGCATTGGGCGAATTGGTGATCAGGGCCACTTCGCCCTCGGCCTTGCCGGTTGCCGCGGTGATGGCAGCGGCGAGACCGTCGGCGGCAATGCGGCCGCCCTGGACGTTGTCGGTGGTCAAAAACGAGGTGAAGGCGGTCGATTCGGCGGACGAGTCGATGCCGATGATCGGCACGGAATTGGCCGCCTCGGTAATCGGGGCACCCAAGGCGGTCCGTTCGGTCGGCGCGATGACGATGGCCGCGGGATTGCCGGCAACGGCGTTCTCGAGGATCGAGATCTGGCCGTTGATGTCGGTTTCGGCCTGTGCGCCGAGTTCAGGCACGGTGACGCCGAGATCCTTGCCGGCGGCGCGGGCGCCGGCGAGCACGATCTGCCAATAGAACGAGGTGGTGTCCTTGACGATGATAGGAATGGTTACGTCTTGCGCCAGGCTGACGGACGAGCCCAGCATGCCCGCTGCCAGCGCAATCGTCGACAGACCCAGGACCGCGCGGCGGCCCAGTGTATTGATTTTCATGTTCAACTCCCTTGCAACGCCTGGTGTATGCCGGCTTCTCCAAGACCGGCGGCGCGCGATCGCACTTAAGCACGAGATTGCCGCAACGCAAAATGTTTTTTAAGCATATTAAACAGAGGTCTGGCGGTGTTGATGGGCAGGTCGCGCGGCTGAACAACCCGTCTCGCCTTATGATCCGCTGGCGGCCACCAGTTCGCGGGTATAGCTGTGCGCGAGGTCGCGGGCCCGCAGTTGCTCGCGGGTCAGGGTTTCGACGGCCTGGGCATCGCGCATGACCATCAAGCGGTCGCACATATAGGAAATCACTGCCAGATCGTGGCTGACGATGACGAACGTCAGTCCCAGTTCCCGCCGCAGCCGGTTGAGCAGGTTCAGGATCTCGGCCTGGATCGATACGTCGAGCGCCGAGGTCGGCTCGTCGAGCAGCAGGATGCGCGGATCGAGCGCCAGGGCGCGGGCGATGGCGACACGCTGGCGCTGGCCGCCGGAGAGTTCGTGGGGAAAGCGGAAGCGGAACTGGCTGCCGAGCCCGATCAGGTCGAGCAATTCCAGGGTGCGGGCTTCGACGTTCTTCATGTTGTTGATACGCATGGGTTCGGCGATCGCCTGGCCGATGACATAGCGCGGATGCAGCGAGGCATAGGGGTCCTGGAATACCATCTGGGCGCGGCGCGCAAGATCGGTGCGGCTGGTCGATTTGGTGTCCTGGCCGGCGATCTTGATGGAGCCGGACCAGTCGGCATTGAGGCCCATGATGGTGCGTAAAATCGTGGATTTGCCGGAGCCCGATTCCCCGACCAGGCCGAAACTCTCGCCCTGGGCGACGGCAAAGCTCACATCGCGGACGGCGGTGGATGGACCGAAGCTAACCGTCAGATGGTCGACTTCGATCATGGGGTCGCCTCCAGCCAGCTCGCCTCGCGCTGCAAGACGGGCAGCGGGTCGAGCGGGCCATCGATGGTGGGCAGGCAGGCGAGCAGGCCCCTGGTATAGGGATGCGTCGCCTCGTTGAGGCGATCGGCACGGATGGTTTCGACGATCTGGCCGGCATACATGACGATGACGCGGTCGCAGAAGCGGGAGACGAGGCGCAGGTCGTGGCTGATGAAGATCAGCCCGATGCCGCGGCGGGTGACCAGTTCGTCGAGGATGGAGAGGACCTGGGTTTGCACGGTCACGTCCAGGGCCGAAGTGGGCTCGTCGGCGATCAGCAAGTCGGGCTCGCGCACGACCATCATGGCAATCATGACGCGCTGGCCCATGCCGCCGGAGAGTTCGTGCGGATAGAGCGAAAAGACGCGCTCGGGGTCGCGGATGTGGACGGCTTCGAGGATGGCAAGGGTCTGCCTGATGGCGTCGCGCTTGGGGAGTTTGCGGTCGCCGATACGAATGGCCTCGACGATCTGCAGGCCGACGCGCATGACCGGATTGAGCGAGAATTTTGGGTCCTGCAGGATCATCCCCATGCGGCCGCCGCGCAGGGAGCGCCGCTGGCGAGGAGACGCGGTGGTCAGATCGATGCCGTCAAAGGCCAGGCGGTCGACGCTGACGCGGGCATAGGATGGCAAGACGCCGAGCAGGGCGCGACCGGTCAGGCTCTTGCCGGAGCCACTTTCGCCGACAATGCCGAGCTTTTCGCGGCCCAGGGTGAACGACACGCCGCGAACGGCTTCCAGCATGGCGCCGTTGCCGTCGGGAAAGGCGACGCGTAGGTTTTCGATTTTGACGAGGTCGTCGATCATCGGCGCTGCCTCAGATGGGGATCGAGCAGGTCACGCAAGGCATCGCCCAGGAGGTTGAAGCCGAGGCTGACGATGAAAATGGCAAAGCCGGGAACGGTTGCCACCCACCATTGATCAAAGATGAACTTGCGGCCGGTCGAGATCATGGCGCCCCATTCGGGCAGCGGCGGCTGGGCGCCCAGCCCGATGAAGCCGAGGCCCGCAGCAGTCAGGATGATGCCCGCCATGTCGAAGGTCATGCGGACGATGACCGAGGACAGGCACATGGGCATGACGTGGAACACGATGATGTGGACATCCGAGGCGCCGGCGAGGCGGATGGCGTTGACGTAGTCGGAATTGCGCACGACCAGGGCTTCGGCGCGGGCAAGGCGGGCATAGGGCGGCCAGGCGGTCAGCGTGATGGCCAGCGCCGCGTTAACGATGCCGGGACCGAGCGCCGCCACGAAGGCCAGGGCCAGCAGCAGCTTGGGGATGGCGAGAAAGACGTCGGTGATGCGCATGAAGATGCGATCGATCCAGCCGCCATAAGTGCCCGAGACGGCGCCGATGACGAGCCCGACCGGGGCCGAGGTAACGATGACCAGGGCGACGATGAGGAGGGTCAGGCGTGAGCCATAGATGATGCGCGAATAGATGTCGCGGCCCAGTTCATCGGCGCCGAACCAGTATTGGGGTCCGGGCGAAGCGAGGCGGTCGCCAAGGGCGGGCAGATAGGGATCGTGGGTGGCAAGGATCGGCGCGAGCGCAGCGCAAAGCAGGAGGGCGATGACGATGACCAGCCCGACGACGCCAAGCGGATTGCGCAGGAACCGGCGGGCGAAGCTCCTGAATTCGGCAATGCGGGCGGCGCGCAGGGCGCGGCGGGGATCGATCGGGTCGGCAATCACGGTCATGGCGAGCTTCCCCGAGTAACTTTTGACGTATCGGTGTCGCACTGGCTCACCTCGCCCCTCAGGGGAGAGGTCGCCGCGTAGCGGCGGGTGAGGGGTGCGATGCTGCACCAAGCGTTATGCCTCGGCATCGCACCCCTCACCCGCGACGACCCGCCTGCGGCGGATCGTCTTGCCCTCTCCCCTGAGGGGCGAGGGGAGGCCGAAGCCGAATGCGCTGCGGTCGTGGAAATGGATGAACCTGCTGACACCGACCCATCTCCCCTCATCGCGCCCTCGGGTCGAGCGTGCGGTAGAGCACATCGCTCAGCATGTTGAGGAAGACGAAGACTGCGCCAACCAGCAGCGTGCCGCCGAGGACGGCGTTCATGTCGGCGGCGAAAAGGGAGGAATAGAGGTAGTTGCCGATGCCTGGCCAGGAGAAAATGGTTTCGATCAGGACCGAGCCTTCGAGCAGGCCGCCGTAGCTCAGGGCGATGACGGTGACCAGGGGGATGGCAGCGTTGCGCAGCGCGTGGCCCATGACAACGCGAAGTTCGCTGGCGCCCTTGAGGCGCGCGGTCAGCACGTATTCGCGGGTGAGCTGGTCGAGCATCACCGAGCGGGTCATGCGCGAGATATAGGCCAGGCTATAATAGCCGAGCAGCAGGGCGGGCAGGATCATGTGGCTGATGGCGTTGAAAAAGATGTCCCACTCGCGCTGCAGGGCACTGTCGAGGAGGATGGAGCCGGTCCAGCGATCAACGACGCCGACGTAAAAGACGTCGAGCTGGCCGGGGCCGGCGACCCAGCCCAGGCGATAGTAGAAGACGAAGAGGCCGACGAGGCCCAGCCAGAAGATGGGAACCGAATAGCCGACGAGGCCAACGATACGCAGCAGGTGATCGGGCCACTTTTCGTGCCAATAGGCAGAGGCGACGCCCATGGGAACACCCAGAACAACGCCGATGGCGAGACCGATGGTCGAGAGCTCCAGGGTGGCAGGGAAAAAATTGAGCAGGTCGGTCAAGACCGGACGCGTGGTGGAAAAAGAGATGCCGAAATCGCCGCGCAGCAGCTTGGTGATGTAGTCCCAGAATTGCTGGTAGACGGGCTTGTCGAGGCCCAGTTCGAGGAAGACGCGCTCGTACACTTCGGGGCTGGCCTTTTCGCCGACGATCTTGAGCACCGGATCGATCGGCAGGACGCGGCCGATGAAAAAGGTCAATGCCGCCAGGCCGAGCAGGGTGATCACCACGGTCAGGAGCCAAGAGGCAATGCCGAAGAGGAGGCGCAAAGCGGGTGGAAGGGCAGGGTTCAAGGGCAAGTCCTTTTCTTCTCCCCGTCGGGGAGAAGGTGGCGCGCAGCGCCGGATGAGGGGGATTCGACGTCGTTCCAGGTGGGCGGAGCAAAGCCCCCTCACCCGTCTCGGCTGCGCCGATCCGACCTCTCCCCGACGGGGAGAGGAAAGATTGCCCTCCCCACAAGGGGGAGGGAGTCGACTGAGACAATGCAGGTAACGCCTATTCCTTCATCACCCCGCCATACCTGTCGTCCGAAAACGTGATCCCCAGCACAACGCCCTTGACGGTGGAGCGCATGGCAACCTTGCGGCTGTCCTGGAACATGTAGACGAAGGGCGAGCTGTCGGTGTGGGCGCGCTGGATGGTGTCGTAGAGCACCTTGCGCTTTTCCACGTCCTGCTCCTGGACGGCAGCGAGGACCTCGGCGGACAACGGACCGGAATTCCAGCCGAAGCGGTCGGCGAGATTGCCCTTGTTGCCATCGGGATCGGCCGGATCGTTGACGGTAAAGGCCTTGGCGTTGGAATGGGGATCGGGATAGTCGGGGCCCCAGAGGCCAAACCAGATATCCAGATCATGGCTGCGATAGCGCTCGAGCCACTGGCCGCCATCGACGACCTGTAGATCGAGTTCGATGCCGGCCTGAGCCATGGTGGCCTGCACAGCCTGGGCATATTCGGTATACGGCGGCACGTTCCAGACCACGGTCGCCAGCTTGATCGGGGTGGCGACGCCACTTTCGGCGATCAGGGCCTTGGCCTTTTCGATGTCGAGCGCATAGGGGTGGTAGTCGATGCCGCCGCCCAGGAAGCCGTCGGGAATCATGGTCTGGTGCACCTTGACGGTGCCGCGGCCGATCGAGTCGGCAATGCCCTGGTAATCGACCAGGTACTTCATCGCCTCGACCACTTTGGGATTGCTCAAGGCCGCATTGCGCACGTTGAGGCCGAAATAATAGATGGTGGAGGAATTGCCTTCCAGGATCGAGACGTCCGGATTGGCCGAGACGGCGCCGATATCGTCGGGGCCCAGCTTGTTGGCGATATCGATGTCGCCCTTTTCCAGCGCTAGGCGCTGGGTGGCGCTTTCGGGCATGTGCTGAAGGAAGATGCGTTCGACACCCGGAGGGGTCTGCCAGAAATTGTCGTTGCGCGAGAGCAGGATCGAGACCTTGGGATCCCACTTGGTCAGCACGTAGGGGCCCGAGCCCGCCGAGTTCTCGCTCTTGAGCCAAGCATTGCCGTAGTCATTGGCGCCATCGGCGGTCTGGCCTTCATGCTGCTTGACGATGGTGGAGTCGACGATGCCGCCGGTATAGGAGGACAGCACGTAGAGCACGAAGCTGGGGGCATATTTCTGGTCGACCTGGAGCACCAGGGTGACGTCGTCGGTGGCCTTGATGTTTTCGGCGACGTTGTCCTTGGTCAGGCCGAACTGGGTCAGGATAAAGGAAATGCGGCTATCGATCAGGATGACGCGCTGCAGCGAATATTCGGCGTCACGGGCCGTCACCGGATTGCCCGAGGCGAACTTGGCCGCCGGGTTCATCTTGAAGGTGAAGGTCTTGCCGTCCTCCGACACGGTCCAGCTTTCGGCGAGGACGCCGGTGATCCTGGTGGGATCGGCTGGGTCGAACGACACCAGCGGCTGGTAAATCTGCTGACTGGCGAGCACGCCGCCCACTTCGCTGACTTCGGCGGGATCAAGGGTGATGATATCGTCGATCGCGTCGGCGATGACGAGGGTATTGGCAGGCGTCGCGGCGATCGCTCCCGAAACGGTCATCACCGCTCCGAAGGCGACGGCAGCGAGCGTCTTGTACAGGCGCATGGCAGTCTCCCTGGTTGAAGAATTCTCGATCCGGCGCGCGGGGCTGGTTGCAGGCCGGTTCATCATCGCTCGCTGATCCCCTCGAAGGTGAAGAGCAACGCGGCAGTGGGCAGCAGCGAGGCGATGTCGGCAAGGGTTGTCGGCGTGAAGATGCCGGCATCGCCCAAAAGAGCGACGACGCCGCGAACGTCGCCGGCGATCAGGATGGGAAAGCAGGCGATGGCGCCATAGTTCAGGGCGACCAATTGGTCGGTTTCGGGAATGAAGTGCGCCATGCCCGCAACATCGTTGCCGATGACCGGAAGGCGATCCCCGAAGATGCGCCGGTTCCAGGCGCCGTCATCGATGGGGTCGACATTGCCGATGGGGAAATGCACCGGGTCCGAGGTGCCGATGCGATGGGTGACGGTGCGGTCAGGCGCTGTGGCAATGAACGTCGCGGTGCGTATGCCGGGAAGGCTGGTAAACAGGTCGGACAGGACGGCGATGGTCGGCTGCGCACCGGCGGCGAGGGCCTGGGTCAGCCGTGCAGCGGTGGCGTGGTCGAGGATGGTCATGAGATGGGAAATTTGGCCGAACCCAATTGTGTCGGTCGGTTGTAGACGCGGAGTCACTGCCGTGACAACTCCCAAGCGATGCGCTTACGGTCCTCGTGCTGGTGGAGCGTTCGCTATTGCCCGGGAGAGAGCCAGCGGGTGACCAGCAGGCCACCGGTCGCCGCAGCAGCGGTCAGGACGGTGCCCCAGGCCAGGTCGATGATAGCCACCGATACGGGCCAGTTCCTGAGCGTCGACAGATTGGTCAGATCATAGGTGCCATAGGCGACAAGGCCAAGCACCAGGCCCGCGAGCAGGGCGGTGGTCCAATTGCCGCTCGCCAAGGCCGGCGTAACCGCAAGGAAAACGATGCCGCCGACATAAACCAGGTAGAACAGGCCGGCGATGGCCAGGTTCGGCTTGTCCAGCATCAGGGCGCCGATGCGATCGCGGTAGAACCCATTGCCCATGACCGAGAGCCAGACGAAATCGCAGGCAAAGAAGATGACGGCGGTGGCGGCGTAGGCGATTGCGAATTTCAACATGGGCGTCCTCGCCTAGATGCCAAGAATGGGTTGCACGAGCCGGACGATCCAGCTGCTGAAGCGCAGCGGCGCGTCGGTCACCGCCAGGCAGATGCAATCGCCTTGCGGCGTTGCGGTGGGGGTATGGGTCAAGCTAGCATCGGCGTCCTCGATGTCGCCTCGGGCGAAGATCGTTGCGCCGTCGCCATCGTGGAAACTGCCCGAGAGCACCAGCGTCAGCTCGCGGCCGCCATGGGTATGTTCGGGCACGGGCCTGCCGGCCGGAATGCGCAACAGGCGCACCTGGGTGCTGCGGTCCCGGGTGCGGATGCGCAGTTGGGAGGCGCCCTTGCCCAGAGCCTGCCAGCGCACCGAGCCCAGATCGCCCCCGACATAATCGCGCAAGGGTTGCGGCAGGACGGGCGTGGATGGGAACGCGGGAGGCGCGTCGGAGACGTCCGGGGTGGACAGGCGGGCGCGGACGGCATCCCAGGATGACGCGGCCGGCACCTTGGCCGGCAGGTTTTCCAGCAGCGAGCCACCAATGGCCTCGGCGGCCGCCAAGCGCCGGCGACAGGATGGGCACAGTGCCAGATGGGTAGCGACGGCGATGCTCCAGCCTTCACTCAAGGCACCGGCAGCATAGCTGACCACGAGATCGTCATTGAGGTGATGGACAATGCTCATGCCGGGTCTCCCGACCGGCCGATGGCGGCGCGCAGCTTGACGAAAGCCAGGCGCATGCGCGACTTGACGGTGCCCAGGGGCACGTTGAGGGCGGTAGCGATGGCGCTTTGCGACTGATCCTCGAAAAAGGCGAGCTTGAGCACTTCGGCCTGATCGCCCGGCAAGGCCGCAAGGGCCACGCGCAGGCGTCCCGCATCCTCGAAGGCTTCGATCAGACTGTCGGCGGCAGGATCGGCATCGGGCACGAAGGCGGGATCGTTGCGGTCGAAGTCGGGTCGGCGTTCGCGGCGGAACGCATCGATGCGCTGATTGCGGGCGATCGAAAAAATCCAGGTCGATGCGGCGCCGCGCGCGGGGTCGTACAGGGCGGCCTTTTTCCACACCGCCACCATGGTTTCCTGCATCAGCTCCTCGGCCGAAGCGCTGCCGCCACCGCGGGACATGTAGGCCTTTATGCGCGGTGCGAAATAGCGGAAGAGCGCTTCGAAGGCGTCGACGTCCTGGCTTTGTCCGACCGTTACAAGCAGGTCGGACATGGATAGATCGTCTCTGCCGTCACTTTGTGGGGTCATGCGCGCACTATGAACAGAACGTTCCGGCCTGACTAGGCGCAGAACGGCCCCGAGAGCCGGTATCAACGGGCGGGGCGGACAAGCTTGGGTAAAAGGGAGCGAATTCATGGTGCTGTTACGCATGGCCGCGAGGGCTGGATCATTGATCGCGCGGATTTTTTGGCGCAGCCGAAGTCCATTTCCCGGTGGCGCCCGTATCTAGCAGTACAACAGGTAAAGGAATGCCCGTGCTGCACGAGATGAGATCAGGCGAGGTTTTTGGCGAGCGCACTATCGCAGTCGTGGGCTCCGGGATCGCTGGATTGTCCGCCGCGTGGCTGCTCAGCCAGCGCCACAAGGTAACGCTGTACGAGGCCGACGAGCGGGTGGGAGGGCATGCCCACACCATCCAAGTCCCGGTCGGTCTCAACAGCGTTGCAGTCGATACCGGGTTCATTGTTTATAATGAGCAGAACTATCCCAACCTGGTCGCCTTGCTGGACCATCTGGGGGCCGCCAGCCAAGCGTCCAACATGTCGTTCGCCGCCTCGCTGGACAATGGCGCGCTGGAATATTCCAGCAACGGGCTCAATGGGCTGATCGGGCAGCGCGGCAATATCGGGCGCGGCCGGTTCTGGCTGATGATGCTTGACATCGTCAGGTTCTATCGCGAGGCCCCGGGGCTTTTGGAGCGGAGCGAACTGGATGCGGTTACCCTGGGGGAGTACCTGGACGCAAACAATTACTGCACCGCCTTCATCGAGGATCACCTGCTGCCCATGGGCGCGGCCATCTGGTCGATCTCGGCGCGTGACATGCGGCTTTATCCGCTCAAGGCGTTTATCCGATTCTTCAACAGCCATAGCCTATTGAACCTGACGATGCGGCCAAAGTGGCGCACCGTGACGGGGGGCAGCCGCGAATATGTCAGCCGATTGATGGCGCAGTTCAAAGGCGAGACGCGGCTGGGATGCGCGGTCACGGGGATCAGGCGCGAGGCGGGGATGGTGCAGATCACCGACATGTTCGGACGCACCGATCAATTCAGCGACGTGGTGATTGCCAGCCATGCCGATCAGACGCTGAAATTGCTGGCGGATGCGGATGGGCCGGAGCGCAGCCTGCTGGGCGCAATGCGCTACAGCGACAACGCGGCGGTGCTGCATAGCGACATCAGCCTGATGCCGCGGCGGCGGCGCGTGTGGTCGAGCTGGAACTATATCGGGGAAAGCTGCGGAGTGGGCGATCGGCCGCTCTGCGTCACCTATTGGATGAACCGTCTGCAGCAGTTGGAGACCAAGCATCCGCTGTTGGTCACGCTCAATCCGACACGGGACATCGCGCCCGACAAGGTCATCGGCCGGTTCGGCTATTCCCATCCGCTGTTCGACGCGGCGGCGCTTGCGGCGCAGCAACAGTTCTGGCGGTTGCAGGGGCAGCGCAATACCTGGTTTTGCGGCAGCTATTTCGGCTATGGCTTTCACGAGGACGCCCTGCAATCGGGTCTGTCGGTCGCCGAGGCGCTGGGCGGCGTGCGCCGGCCGTGGTCGGTCCAGGGCGAGTCGGACCGGATCAGCCTTGCGCCACTGCTCGAGGCAGCCGAATGAGGCTGCGCTCGGCGATCTATGCAGGCCATGTGGTGCATACGCGGCTGCGGCCGCGCCGACACAGCCTGCATTATCGCGTGTTTTCACTGTTGCTCGACCTGGACGAATTGCCTGCGCTGGGACGGCTGTCCCGATTGTTCGGCGTCAACCGACATGGCATTTTCAGCTTTTGGGAGACGGATCATGGCGATGGCCGTGCGGGCGGCTTGCGCGCCTGGGTCGAGGCGCAATTGGCGGCCGCCGGCATCGCCATGGGGCGGCCAGGCATCAGCATGCTGTGCTATCCGCGTATGTTCGGCTATGTGTTCAACCCGCTGACGGTCTATTTCTGCAGCGACGCCGAGGGCCGGCTACGGGCGATCCTCTACGAGGTTTGCAACACGTTCGGTGAACGCCATACCTATGTCATCCGGGCGGGACAGGATGGCGGGGCGGTGGAACACTCCTGCGCCAAGGCGATGTATGTGTCCCCGTTCGTGCCGATGGATTGCGATTATCATTTTCACATCGAGCCGCCCGGCGAACGGGTGCTGGTCCGGATCGACGAGACCGATGGCGAAGGCCTGCTGCTGCGGGCGGCGTTTGCCGGAGAGAGGCAGCCATTGAGCGGGGCCGCGCTGGGACGCGCGCTGCTGGCCTATCCGCTCATGACGCTCAAGATCATGGGCGCCATCCATTGGGAAGCGCTTAAGCTCTGGCGCAAGGGCGTGCCCTTGTTCCGGCACAAGGCCGCGGCCACCCGGTTTGCCAGCAGCGTGGTGCGCGAGAAACCGGATAGCTAGCGTCAAATAGATCGCGGAAGCTTCGATACGGCGGCAGTCAACCCCCACCTTGATCCTCCTCCTGGCAGGGGGAGGTGTCGACTGGACGATCTTGGCGAGACCTTCGGAACGTCCTAGCGCAGCATGCGCCTGGTGATTGCGAAGAGCAGCCGGTGGGGCAGCAGCGCTAGGGTTTTCATGGCGATGGACATCTGCCAGGGAAAGACGATCTCGAAGCGATCCGATTTGAGGCCGGCCATGATGGCGTCGCCGGCCTCGGAAACCGGGATCAGGAACGGCATGGGGAAGTCGTTCTTTTTGGTCAGGGGCGTGTCGACGAAGCCGGGATTGATGATCGAAATGGCCACGCCATGGCGGTCCAGGTCGGGCCGGAGCGCTTCGCACAGGTTGATGAGCGCGGCCTTGCTGGCGCCATAGGCGCCGGCGGCGGGCAGGCCGACAAACCCCGATACCGAAGCCAGTACCGCGATGCGGCCATTGCGCCGCGCGATCATCGGCGCCATGACGGCATCAAGGCAATTGACGGTGCCCATCAGATTGACATCGATGGTTTTTGCGAAGCCATCGATGTCGAAATCCTTGGCCGACATCGGCACGTAGGTTCCGGCACTGAGCACGACCAGATCGAACGGCCCCAGCGCATCGCGAATGCTGTTGGCGGTGGTGGCGACCGCAGCGCGGTCGGTCACGTCCAGGGGATAGGCGAGAATGGCGCCGGGGAGCTCGGCCGCAAGGCTTGCCAGATCATCGGCAGTGCGGGCACTGACGGCGACCTGCCAGCCATCCTGGGCCAAACGAAGGGCAACTTCGCGGCCGATGCCGGTTCCGGCCCCAGTGACCCAGGCGATCTTCTTGCCAGCCATTTCACGCTCCGTGTCTTTGGCAGCGATACGAAGCCTGGGGCGGATCGGTTCAGCAAATCGGTTCAGCAGGGCGGGCCGGCCCTGCACCCTACGGGCTGCATCAGGGCATCAACTGGCCGCCATTGACCTCAATGGTCTGGCCGATGATATAGCCGGACAGCGTTTGGGAGGCGAGGAACAAAAAGGCGCCCAGGCAGTCGTCGGGTGTGCCGACGCGACCCTGCGGAATGCTGGCGAGCATGGCCTGCATCTGGGCCGCGGTGGAATAGCGCTCGTGGAACGGGGTGTCGATGACGCCAGGGGCGACGGCATTGACGCGAATGCCGAAAGCGATGAGTTCCTTGGCCATGCCCCGGGTGACATTGGCGACGAATGACTTGGACGAGCCGTAGATGCCCGCGCCGCCGCCGGCGCCATTGCGGGCGGCGATGGAGGTGGTGTTGATGATAAAGCTGTCGGTTTGGCGCTTGAGGTGGGGAATGGCGGCCGTACAGGCGGCCAGGACCGAGCTGGCGTTGAGGTCCATCACCGCGTCGTAATGGGCATCGGTCATGTCCTCGTATTTGACGCGGGCGACCATGCCGCCGGCATTGTTGATCAGTCCGTCCAAGCGCCCGAAATGCTGGGCAGTTTGGTCGACCGCACCGGCCATTTCGCTGGACTGGTTGGCATCGGCCTTGATCAGCACGACCTTGCCGCCTTTCTTCTCGATATCGCCGGCAAGCGCCGAAGCGGCATCCACGCTGGAATTGTAGTGCAGGCCAACGAGCGCACCCTGGGCGGCGAAACCGCGCGCCAGGGCAGCGCCGATGCCGGTCGAGGCGCCGGTGATGAGCACGGCCTTGCCGGCCAGATCGGGGATGGTCAGGGTGGACATGAAAGACTGCCTCGTGATGGGAGTGTGGGCCGGACGCATCCGGCCAGTAAAGCCTAGAAGCCGGTGACGACCAAGGGCTGATATGGCGCCTGGAGCTGGGCGATTTCCTCAGGGCTCAGCACCAGATCGGTCGATGCCACGGCGTCTTCGAGATGGCCCATCTTGCTGACCCCGACGATGGGTGAGGTGACGCCAGGCTGCGCCAGCACCCAGGCCATGGCGACCTGCGCCATCGACACATTGCGCGCCTTGGCCACGACCTCCACCGCATCGACGATGGCTTTGGTATCGTCCTTTTCATACATCGATTTGTTGTAGCGGTCGGTGGTCGCGCGCTTGGTGGCGGTGCCCCAGGAACGGGCAAGCTTGCCGCCGCCGAGCGGGCTCCATGGCAGGACGGCAATGCCCTGGTCGCGGCACAAGGGGAGCATTTCGCGCTCTTCCTCGCGATAGACCAGGCTGAGCTGGTCCTGCATGGACACAAACGGGGTCCAGCCATGACGCTCGGCGGCGTTCTGCAGCTTGGCAAATTGCCAGGCATACATGGACGAGGCGCCGATATAGCGCGCCTTGCCGGCCCGGACGATATCATTGAGCGCTTCCATGGTTTCCTCAACCGGGGTGACCGGATCGAAGCGATGGATCTGGTAGAGATCGACATAGTCGGTGCCGAGCCGGCGCAGGCTATTGTCGATTTCGGCCATGATCGCGCCACGCGACAGGCCCTGCCCGTTGGGGCCGGGGCGCATGCGGCCGAACACCTTGGTGGCCAGCACGATTTCCTGGCGAGGCGCCAGTTCCTTGATCAGGGCGCCGGTGATTTCCTCGCTGCTGCCCTGGGCATAGACATTGGCGGTATCAAAGAAATTGATGCCTTGGTCCCAGGCGCGCTGATAGAGCGAGCGGGCGTCGTCCAGCCCCAGCACCCAAGGGCGCTCCTCGGTGATCTTGCCGAATGACATGCAGCCAAAGCAGATGCGGCTGACTTCAAGGCCGGTGCGGCCGAGCCGAACGTATTTCATGGATATTTTCCTTGCTGTGCGTCGGGCGCTCGCGACTAAGCCTGCGAAACGAGGTGGACCGGCGAAAAACGAGATGGCTGGCGAGGGCCGGATGACTGGATGCAACGTGGCTGCACCGCAAAAGGTTACATCGGGGAAAGGACAGGCGGCAACCCGATTGTCAATATTTTTGGCAGCGAGGCTCCCTCACAAGTCTCGATTTTTTCAACAAAAAAAGGGCGCTCCAAGGAGCGCCCAAGTTGGTCGTCGGGCTGGTACAGCCTACTTGCCGCCCCAGGCGGCGGGGTAGTTGGCCATGTCTTCGCAGCCGCACAGGGCATAGTGCAGCGGGGGCATGGCGGTATTGATGTAGCTGTCCAGCGCGTCCTGGGTGATGGAGGGCTGGGGCAGGATCCATTCCGGGCTCGGAACGGGCTCACCCTTGAGCACCTTGACGGCGGCGATGATCGCCGTGCGCCACTGGTAGGCGGGGTAGGACGGTGCAATGGCGGTCAGGCCCAGTTCCTTCCACTTCTGCAGATAATCCTGCTGGTCTTCGCCCACGAAGACGGGGACTTCATAGCCGCCGTCCTCGAAGGCCTCGATGGCGGCGACGGCCGTGGCGCCGGCATCCATCCACACCGCGTCGATGGTGCCGCGCTGCAGATAGTCCTCGACGATGGACTTGGTCTTGGCATTGTCGCCGTCAGTGAATTCGGCACCGACGATGTTGAGGCCAGCGTCCTCGAGCACGTGCTTGCCGCCCGAATAGCGGGTTTCAAGCACGTCGACGCCGGGCAGGATGCGCAGCATCAAAACGTTGGCGCCCTTTTCCACATTGGCGGCGATGAACTCGGCGCCCTGGACGCCAAAGCCGTAGCCGCCCACCGGATGCACGAAGGTGACCGGGCAATCGGTGTTGACGCCGCGATCGAAGATGATGACCGGCAGCACGGCGCAGGCCTTCTCGACGGCCGGGGTCAGGGCGGCGGTGGTGTTGGGCGACACGATCAGGATGGAGCATCTGCCGCCGGCGAGCAGGTCGTCGATATCGGCGATCTGCTTGTCGTCAGAGCCTTCGGCGTCGACATGGACGAGTTCGCCGATTTCAGGATGGGCGAGCACTTCCTGCTGCAGGTCGGTAAAACCGACCACGCGCCAGGGATTGTTGACGCCGGCATTGGAGAAGCACACCGTATAGGGGCCCTCTTTCTTAAGGGCGGTGGTGTCCTTCATGGTATCGACCAGATACTGTTCCCAGGGCTTGCCCTCGGGGCCCATCGGGGTCGTGGTCAGCAGTTCTTTCTGGCGCGCCAATTCGGCCGGATCATCGAAATTGGGGGCTTGCGCAGAAGCGGCCCCGCTCAATGCCAGCCCGGCGGCGAGCGCCAAAGCCAAAATCTTCTTCATAGTCGTTCCTCCCTTGGGGTTGCTGCGGTCGTCGTTCGCGCGGCGGGGTGTTCCACGTCCGCGTGAATAGGCTTTGGGCTTAGCGCCCGGTATGTTTGCGCCGATACATGGCCAGAGCCACGGCGGCGATCAGGATGAGGCCCTGGACCACCTGCCGAACCGGCTGGGGCAGTCCGAGGAAATTGAGCAGGGTAAAAATGGCGTTGAGCGTCAAGGCGCCGGCAATGGCGGCCGGCACCGAGCCGCGGCCGCCCAGCAATTGGGCGCCCCCGAGCACGGCGGCGGTGATCGCCTGCAGTTCATAGCCAAGGCCGACATCGGTGGAGACGCCGGCAAAGCCGCCCAGCATGATGCCGGCCGCCACGGCCGAGAGCGAGGAGACCATGAAGGCCAGGATGCGGACGCGATTGACCGGCACGCCGGCGAGATTGGCGGCGCGCGGATTATCGCCAATCGCATGGATCATGCGGCCCAGATTGGTGCGGTGCATCAGCCAGTAAAGGGCGAAACCGAGCACAATCAGCACCAAAAGAGCGACGGGCAGGATGCGGATCAGGGGCAGGTCGGGGATATTGAAGCGCCCGAAAAAGCGGAACTGGTCGGTGAGATAGCCGCGCGGCGAGCCGCCGGACCACATGAAAGCAACGCCGTTCAGCGTTATCATCATGCCCAAGGTTGCTATCAACGAGGGAACCTTGAGGTAGCAAACCACCAACCCATTGATCATTCCGACACCAGCGCCAATGGCGAACATGGTGGCGATCACCCACCAGGTGGCGTCGGGGTCGTTGTTGAGCAGCATGGAGGAGCCGACGACGACCAGGGTAATGACCGAACCCACCGATAGATCGAAACCGCCCGAGACGATGACGTAGAGCTGGCCGGCGGCGAGGATGGCCAGCGGGGCGGCGCGCTTGAGGAAGTTCATGTAGCCGGTGGGCTCGATGAAGGCGGGATTCTGCACGATGATGGCGACGATCAGCGCGGCCAGGACGACATAGACCGGGTTGATCTGCGGCAGGCGCCGGCGTTTTTCGGCGCGGGGCAAGGTTTGTTCGCTCATGCCACCAGCCTCTTGGAGCGGGCGGCATAGAAGGCGACGGCGGCCACGATGATGATGCCGCGCAGGACCTGCTTGGCGAAGGCATCGACGCCGGCCAGGTTGAAGATGGAGTCGATCAGCGAAAAGATCATGACGCCGGCCATACTGCCCCAGATGCCGCCACGGCCGCCGGCGAGAATGGTGCCGCCGATGACGACGACGGCGATGGATTCCAGGTCATAGACGCCGTCGCTGCCGATCCACGGCGCGCCCGAGCGGAGGCGACTGGCCAGGTAAAGCCCGGCCATGGCGGCGCAGAGGCTGCACGCCACATGGGCGCCGATGATGACGCGGCTGGTCTTGATGCCGGCGACCCGGGCGGCATCCTTGTTGCCCCCCACGGCATAGATATCGGAGCCGAAGCGCGTAAAGCGCAGGATGAACCAGGCGGCGATCGCCAGAGCCAGCAAAAACAGCAGGCTATAGGGCAGGTTGCCGACGCCGCCATAGGCGAAGATCTGGAATTCGGCCGGGACGGAACCGGCGAAATTGGAGACGAAAGCCGACAGGCACCCCTGGATGATCAGGCTCATGCCCAGGGTGGCGATCAGGGGGTTCACCTCCAGCCGGGTGATGATGAGGCCGTTGACCAGGCCGACGAGGAGACCCAAGGCCAGGGCGGCGGCTACGGCGGGGACGACCATGCCCGGATCGCCGTTCATGATCACCGAGGTCAGAACGGAGGTGGCCGAGATGAGGCTGGCGACCGACAAGTCGATCGAGGCGACCAGGATGGCGAAGGTCTGCCCGACGGCGGTGATGCCCAAGGCGATGGAACGGCCCAGGATGGAGACGAGATTGTCGGCAGTCAGATATTGGGTTTGTCCGGTGGCAAGAGCGATCAGTCCATAGGCCAGGAGGGCAATGGCCAGGAGCAGCGCCGGCGCCCAGCGGTCGAAGCGGAAGGTGAAGCGGGGCGGGGCGGTGGCGACATCGCTCATGCGGCCACCTCGGTTTCGCCGGTCGCGGCCAGCATGATCTCGGTTTCGGTTGGAGCATGGGCGAATTCGGCAACGATGGTGCCGGCGCGCATGACCAGGATGCGGTCGGCAGCGCCGATGATCTCGGGCAGGTCGGATGAAATCATCACGATGGCGGTGCCGGCGCGCGCCAGGTCACGCATCAGGCGGTAGATGCCGGCCTTGGCGTTGACGTCGATGCCGCGGGTGGGCTCGATGAAAATCAAGACCTTGGGCTTGAGCGCCAGCCAGCGCGCGACGATGGCCTTTTGCTGGTTGCCGCCGGACAGGAACTTGATGTCCTGATCATAGGAGGCGGCGCGCACGTCCATCTGGTCGAGCAGGCCATCCATGCTGGCCAGGGTCGCATTGGCATTGGCGGCGTGGGTGGCGCCCAGATTGGCAAAAGCGCGGGCGGTGAGCATGGCGTTGTCGCGCACCGATTGCATCAGCACCAGCCCCTCGGCCTTGCGATCGCCGGGCAACAGCCCAAGGCCGCCCCGGATGGCATCGCGGGGGCTGCGGAAGGCGCCATTGGCGCCATCGAGGGTCACCGTGCCGGTGGTGAAGGGCACCTGCCCGAACAGGGCCATGGCCAGGGCAACGCGGCCGGCGCCCTGAATGCCGGCGAAGCCGACGATCTCGCCGGCCCGCAGCTCGAAATTGATGTCGTGAAGGACCGCGTTAGCGCCATTGCTGACGCTCAGCACGGGTGGGCCGATCTCCCCTGGCGTGGCTGGCGGTGCGTAATAATCGGCGATATCGCGGCCGACCATGGCGCGCACGATGGCGTCGGGAGCGGGCGGCGTGTCGAAGCGGGCTGCCACTTCGCCATCCTTGAGCACGGTAACCCGATCGGCCAGGCGCGTCACCTCGCGCATGCGGTGGGTGATGTAGATGATGGCGGTACCGCGTTCGCGCAGCTTGTCGATGGTGGTGAACAGGGCATCGCACTCGGCTTCGTTGAGTGCGGCGGTGGGCTCGTCCATGACCACGACGCGGGCATCGAGCGAGATGGCCTTGGCAATCTCGACCATCTGCTGGGTGGCGACATCGAGATCGGCGACCAGGGCATCGGGCGAGACGCGGGCGCCGGCGCCAAACAGGTCGAGCACGCGGCGCGTTTCGGTGCGCATGGCGGCGGTATCGAGGACAAGGCCCTGGCGCGGTTCGCGGCCGAGAAAAATGTTCTGCGCCACGGTGCGTTCGGGCAGGAGCGAGAACTCCTGGTAGATCACCGAAATGCCGGCACGCAGGGACTCAACGGGATGCCGGAAATTGGCCTTGTGCCCGTTGAGCAGGATATCGCCTGCATCAGGGCGATAAACGCCGGACAGAATCTTGATGAGAGTGGATTTGCCGGCGCCATTTTCGCCAACCAAGGCATGCACCTGCCCGGCATGGCAGGCAAAGCTCACATCGCCCAGGGCGCGGACGCCGGGGAATGCCTTGGAAATATGGGCCATTTCGATGACGGGCGTATCGGTCATGCCGCAGCCTGCCAGCCGGCGCGGATGAAGCCGAGGGACTCGGCGAACAGGGTTTCAAAATCGGGGAAAAGCGGGCGCCAGACGCGAGTGGCGGCAGCGAGTTCGGGCAGGCCCGCGCCGAAGGCTTCAAGGGTTACCCAGCCGTCGAAGCCGGTTGTTCGAACAGCGTCGAAGACCTGGGAGAAATCAATGTGGCCGCGGCCGGGAATGCCGCGGTCGTTTTCCGAAATATGCAGCACACCCATGGATTTGCCGAGGGTGGCGATGGCGCGGGGCTGGCTCTGCTCTTCGATATTGGCGTGGAAGGTGTCGTACATGATGCGCAGCGCCGGGTGATCGACGCGATCCACATAGGCGCGGGCCTGGTCCATGGTGTTGAGGAAATAGGTCTCGAAGCGGTTAAGGTGTTCCAGGCTGATGTAAATTCCGTTCGCCTCGGCGCGGGTGGCGAGGCGGTTATGCGCCTCGGCCCCATAGCTCAGTTCGCTCTCGGTGGGGCCCGACCCGGTGAAATGGCCGATGGGGGCGTGAAGCGGTCCGCCCAAGCTTTCGGCGCCGAGTGCAATGGCGCAATCGAGGGCCCAATCGAGGTGTTTTTCACCAGCCTGCCGGATTTGTGGATCGCTGCTGACGGGGCTGGCGTCGGGCGAGGGAATAACGGCGGTGCAACAGCGACGCAGTCCGATCTCGTCAAGTTGCCGACCGAGCCAGGTGTAATGCTCCACATCGCCGCGCAGGACCGGAATCTCGACGCCGTCATAGCCAAGCGCTTTCAAGCGCCTGATCCGGACCAGGTGTTGCGCCTCGATAAACCCGCTAAGGCACAGCAAATTGATGCCGACCTGCATGCTTCTCCTCACAAGCCCTTTTGCGGGCTTTTGTTAGGCGTTCAGTATTTTAGAACCCGGGATGCCGTGCAATGCACACGTTTGACCCAAAGTCCGATAGTTGCGAGCAAGGCATGGAACCTTGCAAGTGTTGGCAGCAATTTTGAACGTCAGGGATGCTGACCTTTGATGAAGGTTCGGCACCTGGCCCGCTGTCGGCGACAGGGGGTGAACCCGCCTGCAGCGTTGACTTTTCCGGTGTCCCCTCCCTAGGATCGTGAAGCGTCTTGCCCGGAACAATCATTATTCAGATGCATGGCGCTGGCGTTCGAAATGGCGCACCGGTAAATTTTGAACACGAGGGCACAATGCAAGTCACCGCTGCGGCACCGGATCGGCCAGCGGTGTTCCGGGAACCCGGAGCACTGCTTTATGCGGGCAATTGCCAGGACCTGCTCGACGCATCCCTGGCCGGCAAGGTGACGCTGAGCGCCTGGACGCGCCGGGGCTATCCGGGACAGCCGCTCGGCGATGCCTTGCCGCAAGTGTGCTCGGTCGGCGGATGGGATGCCGCGGCGCCGCAGGACTGGGGGCTCAAGCTGCATTGCAACGAGGGCGTCAAGATCGCCTATCTGGCACGTGGCAGCCTGGCATTGACGCTGGACGGGCAACGGCACGAAATCCAGGAAGGGCAGATGTTCGTGGTGCGGCCCTGGCAATTGCATGCCTTTGGCGATCCCAATGTCGTGGCGAGCCAGATCGTCTGGGTGCTGTTCGACATGGGGACGCGCCGGCCGCACGACCCGTGGCTATGGCCGGACTGGCTGGCCTGGCCGGAGCGTGACCAGCAGCGGCTCACCGAATTTCTGTCGCGCAACGAGCAGCCGTTCTACCAGGCATCCCGCGAGGTCACGCGCGATTTCGAGCAGATCGCCGACGTCGTGGCGACGGGCGATATCGAGAGTGGGGAAATCCGGCTGCGGCTGACCATTTCGATGATGCTCATGCATTTCATGGAACAGATCGAGGCGCAGGCGCCGGTGCTGGACCAGGCCTTGGCCCATTCCAAGCGGACGGTGCAAATTTTTCTCAACCGCCTGGCACATGCCTTGGACGAAGGGTGGACGCTGGAGAACATGGCGGCTGAATGCAATCTGTCGCGCACGCAATTTACCCAGCATTGCCTGGCGCTGACCAATATCACGCCGGTGCGTTATTTGCAGATGATGCGGTTGGATGCGGCGCGCCGGATGCTGGTGGAGCAGCGCAATGTGGCGGTGACGGCGGTGGCTTATGAATGCGGGTTTTCCTCGAGCCAGTATTTCGCGACGTGCTTCAAGCGGCGGTTCGGGATATCGCCGGTGGATGCAAGGCGGCAGGTATTGGTGGCGGCGGAGTAGGCAGCAATTCATGCTGGTCAGACTGCCAGGTTCGCGAACCCATTACTTCATAGCGACGTCATTCCCGCGCATGCGGGAATGACGTCGTGGGTGGGGATAGCGTAGCGCAACGGCGACGATGCTCGCTGTTACAGCCCGATTTTCTTCATGTGATCGATGGAGCGGCGGGCAAAATCCTGCCAGTCGCTGGGATTGTCGTGTTCGGCGACCAGGTGGTCGGCGGTGGTGGCGCGGAACAGGGGAACGAGGTGGGCCCAGGGAATGATGCCGTCGCCGGTGGCGGTCCAGCCGTCATCCTGCCTGGTGCCCAGGGGGGCGGTGTCCTTGAGCTGGATGGCGATGATGCGGTCGGCATAGCGCTTGAGTTCGGCGGCGGGATCGGCACCGGCGCGCGCGATCCAGCCGCAGTCGATCTCGAACCAGGCGTCGCCGCTTTCTGCGAAAATGTGATCAATGGGGCGCGAGCCGTCAGGGAGCGGGCGATATTCGAAATCGTGGTTGTGCCAGGCGACCTTGAGGCCGTGCGGTTTGGCGGCGGCGGCGCCATTGGCGAGCTTATGGCCAAGACCCTGCCAATAGGCGGGCGTATCTTCGCGCTCTTCGGCGGTGACATAAGGGGGGATCAGGACGGTGGCGCCAAGCGTCAGCGCGATGTCGATATAGCGGTCGGGATCGGCGACGAGGCCGGCCAGGGGCATGTGGAAGCCGTAGCAGAGAAGGCCCGCGTCATCGAGCTGGCGGCGGAACAGCGCCGGGTCGGCTTCGTAGGCGGGCAGCCAGGGCTCGATGGCGTCGTAGCCCATGGATTTGAGTATGGGCAACTGGTCGGCCAGCGGGGGGAAGTTGCGGGAGGAATAGAGCTGGTAGGCAATGGGGTAGGTCATGGCTGGGCCTCAAAAGGTAAGAGACCCCTCATCCGCCCTTCGGGCACCTTCTCCCTCAAGGGGAGAAGGGGGGCTCTGTGGTTGGATCGAATTGAAAGCCAACCCTCGCCCCTTGAGGGAGAGGGTTGATCGCGCGTAGCGCGAGACTGGTGAGGGGTCCTGCCTGGCTGGGTGGCTGGTTAAGGTCTCCGACCCGAGAGAGCAGTGAAGGTGTCTAGTTCTGCGGCTCTTTATCGCTTTCGAACTCGAGGAGTTCGATCATGACGCCGAGGTCCTTGACGGTGTCGTAATAGGCGTAGCGGCCGTGGGAGCCGTCGAATTCGCCGCGTTGCAGCAGCTTGTGGCCCTTGCCCTCGAGATAGGCGTCGCGCTGGGTCAGGTTGCGGGTCTTGAAGGCGATGTGGTGGCAGCCGGGGCCCTTTTGTTCCAGCAGGTCGCGCCAGGCGCTTTTTTCGAGGCCGGGCTGGAGGAATTCGACGTCGATATTGCCGAACTTGAACATCATGATGCGGCAGCCCACTTCGGCGGGCTTGCCCATGTAGATGGCCTGGGCTTCATCGGGTTCGGCGGCCTTGCCTTCCTTGGGAACCGGCTTGCCGGTCAGGTCGGAAAACCATTGGGCGGATTTGACCACATCGTCGGTGACGAAGCAGATCTGCATCACCGCGTCTTCATCAAGCAAGCGCTTGTCCATATCAGTCGTCCATGAGTTGTTTGACAATAGAGCGGCCCGAAGCAATGCACTCCGGGCCGCCTTCCTGGGGAGGAAACCTAGCCGAGAATGGTTTCGTAGTTTTCATGCAGCTGGGCGATGGCGTCCTCGACGGTCATGGACGGATCGCTCCAGAAGTTGAACACCACTTCCCAGATCGAGTTTTCCCAATCCGCGTCCGCGGTGTTATGCGGGTTTTGCACCTGGCGCGCCGGGTCCGAGAGGATAGTCAGCACGTTCTTGGAGCAGGCATCGAGGCTTTCGGCCGGCGCGTCGAGACGAACCGGGGTCGAGCCCTTGGCGGCGGCGAACTTGGCCTGGGTGGCCGGGTCGAGCACCACCGAAGCGAAGTCGAGCTCGGCAGTCTTGACCTCGTCGGAGACGCCGCCCAGCAGGCCCCACGCGTCGACGGTGGCGACGACAGCCTGGGCGCCGGGGATCTCGATGCAGCCGAAATCGGTGCCGGCAACCTTGCCGGCCGCCAGCCATTCGCCCTTCATCCAGTCGCCGTGAATCTGCATAAGCGCCTTGCCGGTGATCACCTGGTTGGTGGTCTCGTTCCAGGGGCGGTTCTGCGCCTCGGGACCGGCTTCATTGGCAAACAGACGCAAATCCTCGAGCACCTTGGCAAAAGCCGGATCGTCCAGCGCCGTTGGGTCGACCTCGGTGCCATAGATGCGGTTATAGATATCGGTGCCGGCCACGGCCGCGACCAGGGCATGGGTCAGGTAGCCAACCTGGAAGGGCTGGCTGCCAACGGCGAGCGGGGTATAGCCGGCGTCGCGGATCTTGGGGAAGTCGGCAAACATGGCTTCGAGCGAGGTCCAGCTGGCCGGATCGACACCGGCGGCCTTGGCCACTTCCATATTGTAATAGACCATGCCGTCGATATGGAGCGCGGTCGGCACCTTGAGGACCTCGCCGTCCACGGTGATGGAGGCCGCCACGGAGGCCGGCAGGTTGGGCAGGATATTGTTGTCGGCGTACCACTGGGTCAGCGGGAAGCCGACGCCCATGCCGGCCAGATCGCGGTAAACGCCGGGATTGGCTTCCATGAACACGTTGGGCGGGGTGCCGCCGGTGACCATGCTCATCAGGTTCACGTTGGAGCCGGTATCGTGAGGAATGGCGATATCGGTCCAGGTGTCGCCCTTGGCTTCAAGGCCGGCCTTGAGCACATTGAGCGCGGCCACTTCGGGTCCCGCAGACCAGGTGTGGTAGATCACCAGATCGGCCGCCATGGCGCCGCCGGCGGTTGTCAGCATGAGGCCAGCGACCAGGCCGGCCAGGGTTTTTCGCAACATCGTTCTCTCTCCCGTTGATGTCATTGTTACATTCGCTGCCCGGTCTGGGCGTCGAATAGGTGGGCCTTGCCCTTAAGGTATCGAATGGGCACCTGCTGGCCGGGCTTTAAAGCGGCCGCGATGTCCGGATCGACCCGGAGGGCAAGAAAAGCGTCTTCGAACTTGAAATAGGCGCTGGCATCGGGGCCGGTGCGCTCGGCATATTGCACCGGCACCTCGAACATTCCGGCGCTGTCGGCGGGCGTGCCGGCACCGACGGCGAAATGTTCCGGGCGCAGGCCCAGGATGACCGCAGCGCTATCGGCGGGAGGGCTCATGAAGTGGTAATCGGACACATCGAACCGCACGCCTGAGGCAAAGACCACTTCGCTCTTGCCGCCGGCGATCGCCAGCCTGGCCTGGCGCAGGTTCATGGCCGGGGAGCCGATGAAGCCGGCAACGAAGAGGTTGGCGGGCTGTTCGTAAATCTCATCGGGGGTGCCGAACTGCTGGATCACGCCGCCGTTCATGACGGCGATCTTGGTGGCCATGGTCATGGCTTCGATCTGGTCATGGGTGACATAGACGATGGTGGTGCTCAGCGTATCGTGCAGCTTCTTGATCTCGAGCCGCATTTCGGTGCGCAGCTTGGCATCGAGGTTGGAAAGCGGCTCGTCAAAGAGGAAGACGCCGACGTTTTTCACCAAGGCGCGGCCGATGGCGACGCGCTGGCGCTGGCCGCCCGACAGATGGGCTGGCTTGCGGTCGAGCAGCGGCTCGATCTGGAGGAGCTTGGCGGCCCAGGCGATGCGGCGCTCGACTTCGTCCTTGGGCAGCTTGCTGGCCGAAAGGCCGAACTTGAGGTTTCCATAGACGGTCTTGGTGGGATAGAGCGCATAGGACTGGAACACCATGGCCAGGCCGCGATCCTTAGGATCGATATCGGTGACGTCGCGCTCGCCGATCATGATGCGGCCGTCGGTGACATCGAGAAGGCCGGCCAGAAGATTGAGCAGAGTGGTCTTGCCGCAGCCGGACGGACCGAGCAGCACCAGGAAGTCGCCGTCATCAATGGCAAGGTTGAGATCCTTGAGGACGGGCACCTGGCCGTAGGTCTTGGTGATGTGCTCGAAGCTTACGCGTGGCATGGATCAACCCTTGATGGCGCCGGCGGTGATGCCCTGAACAAAGAGCTTGCCGACGAAGAAATAGATGACGAGGGGCGGAATGGCGGTCTGCAGGGCGGCCGCCATGTTGTCGTTGTAGCGGGTGGTGCCGGTCGAGATGGTGATGAGATTGGCTAGGTTGACCGTCATGGGCTGGCCGCCCAGGCCGCCGAAGGTCACCCCGATCAGATAGTCGTTCCAGATCGAGGTAATCTGCAGGATCAGCACCACGATCAGGATATTGCCGCTCATAGGCAGGATGATCTCGACGAAAATCTTCCAGAAGGAGCCCGAATCCATCACGGCGGCGCTCATGATCTCCTGGGGAATGTCCTTGTAGTAATTGCGAAAGATCAGAGTCAGCACCGGCATGGCGAGGACCGCATGAATGATCGCGACGCCCCAGATGCTGCCATAGACCTTGAGCTGGGCGGTCATCGAGATCAGCGGGAACATGATGATCTGGAAGGGCACGAAGGCACAGATGAACAAGATGAAGAGGAAGGCACCGGCCCAGCGCACGTTCCACAGCGCCAGGGCATAGCCGGTGACCATGGAAATGGCGATCGACAGCAGCAGCGAGGGAAAGAGAATCTGGACGGAGTTCCAGAAGCCGACCTTGAGGCCGTTGCAACTGGTGCCCGAGCAGGCGCTGTTCCAGGCGTGGTCCCAGGCTTCCAGCGTCCAGATAGTGGGCAGGGCGAAAATCGCGCCTTCGCGGATCTGGTCCATGGACTTGAACGAGGTGACGATCACCACGTAGAGCGGCACGCAAAAGAAGATGGCGCAGATGGAGAGGAAGACGAGCACCGCAATCGAGCGCGGCGTGATGGTCTTGGCCTTGCGCGGATAATAGGGCGCGCTGCGCACGGCGACTTCGGCACCAAGGGTGCGTTGGGCAATGGTGAGATCGCTCATGTGGCGGTCCTTCCGGTGCGGCGTTGCTGCCAAGCGGTAAGCAGCACCAAGGGCAGGAAAATAATGGCCGTGATGACCAGCATCATCACGGCGGCGGCGGAAGCAAAGCCGAGATTGCCCTTGGCCGAGAGCGCCTGGATGGTGAAATAAGCCGGCACGTAGGTGGACTGGCCGGGGCCGCCATTGGTCATGGCGACAATGACGTCATAGGCCTTGATCACGCCCAGCGAGAGCAGGATGGCGCAGGTGACGAAGGTGAACTTCATCATGGGAATGATGATTTCGGTGTAGAGGCGGAACATGTTGACGCCATCAAGGCGCGCCGCACTCCAGATTTCGGAATTGATGGATTTAAGTCCGGCCAGCATCAAGGCCATGTAGAAGCCCGAGCTTTGCCAGACCGAAGCCAGGATGATGCCGTACATGGCGGTTTCGCCCGAGGCGAGCCAGGAGGCGTTAACCCAGGTCAGCCCGATGGAATGCAGGGCGTTCTGCACGCCATATTCGGGATTGAACAGCCAGCGCCACGCAGTGCCGGTAACGATCAAGGACACGGCAAGAGGGTAGAGAAACACCGTGCGGAACAGGGATTCGCCGCGTTTTTCCTTGTCGATCAGGGCGGCGAGGATAAAGCCGAAGACGATGGAGAGGGCGCTGCCGAGGCCCAGGATGATCAGGTTGCGTAGCGAGATGCCCCAGGCATCGTCGGCGAACAGGCGGGTGTATTGCCGCAGCGGCTCGGACCAGTCGATCTCGTATTCGGGCAGGCGACGGCTGCGCGTCAGCGACAGGTAGACGGTCCAGCAGATCGCGCCGACAAAGGCGACTGCGGTCACGGCCACCGCCGGCACCAAAGCCAGTTGCGGCGACCATCGGCTCCACCGAAAGGCCATAGTCCTCTCCCTTGTTCACACCAGCGGGCAGATTGCTCTGCTCTTGATCAGAACAGCTCTTGCAAGCTGTATTATCGTTAAACTAAGGTCATCCGGAACGATCCGTCAATAAAAAAATTGACACCCCGGCGGCGACATGTCCCGGCTGTGGACAATCCGACCCCCGGCCAAGCACAGATGCGAGGAGAAAAATCATGGTAAATCAATACGGTATTCCCCCCTTGGGATTTGGCACCTATGGCCGCCGGGGGGCGGAGGGAATCGCCGCCATGCTGGTGGCGCTGGAGGCTGGTTATCGACATTTGGACACGGCGCAGGATTACGGCACCGAGGCCGAAGTGGGCGAGGCGGTGCGGCGCTCGGGATTGGCGCGGGACACGGTTTTCGTCACCACCAAGATCAGGCCCGGCAATTTCGGCAAGGGCGCGCTGGTGCCATCGCTCCAGCGCAGCCTGGACGAGATGAAACTGGACCGGGTGGACCTGACGCTGATCCATTGGCCATCCCCGAACGAGGAGGTGGCGCTGCCGGTCTATATCGAGCAGTTGGCCGAGGCGCAGGCGCTGGGGCTGACGCGGCTGGTGGGGGTTTCCAACTTCACCATCGCGCTGCTCGAACAGGCCAAAGCCGTGTTGGGCGACTTGCCGATCGCCAACAACCAGTTCGAGCTGAACCCGTGGATGCAAAACCAGACGCTGGCAAACTATTGCGTGCAAAACGGAATATCGGTGACGTGCTACCTGCCGATCGCACGGGGGGCATTGGGCGGCGAACCAGTGATCCGTGCCATTGCCGACAAGCATGGGGCAACCCCGGAGCAGGTGGCATTGGCGTTCGAGCTGGCCAAGGGCTATTGCGCCATTCCCACATCGAGCAAGGCGGAACGGATCCGCTCCAATTTCGCGGCGCTCAAGGTGCAACTGACTGCCGACGAGATCGCAATGATCGAGGGAGTGGATCGCGGACAGCGCGAAATCGATCCGAGCTGGGGGCCGGACTGGGACTGACCGAGGGGCTCTGAAGCAGGCCATGGGCAGATCGATCACCCGGCTCAAGGATATCGCGGAGCGGACCGGCTTTTCGGTCAATACCGTATCGCTGGCGCTGCGCGGGAGCGCGCGTATTCCCGAGGAAACGCAGGTTACCATTCGCGCGGCGGCAGGGGCGCTGAACTATGCGCCCAATCAGGTGGCCAAATCGCTGGTCAGCCGCGAAACCAAGACGATCGGGCTGGTGCTGACCGACATCACCAATCCGATGCTGACGCAGGTGGCGCAGCGGATCGAACTGGCCTTGGCGGAACGGGGCTATTCGACGCTGTTCGCCACCTCCAATAACGAGCTAGCCGAGGAAAAGAAGGTGATCGAGATGTTCCGCTCGCGGCAGGTGGACGGGATGCTTATCTATCCGCGCAGCCATCGGAACCTCGAGCATATCAGGCGCTTGCGGGCAGCCCGGTATCCGGTGGTGCTGCTGGTGGCGGATCCCGATGCGGGGATCGACGCAGTGTGCATCGACGAGCGACGCGGCGCCTATCGGGCGGTGCGGCACCTGATCGATATCGGGCATAGGCGCATCGGCATCATCGACAGTGACGATCCTTCGGGCAATGCTGAAAAACGCGACGGCTACCGGCAGGCGCTGCGCGAAGCGGGGCTGGCGTTCGAGCCGGCGCTATCGGCAGACCCACAGGGACATTCGGTGGTGCGCGGCTATTGGGCAATGGACCGGCTGATGACCGCAGCCAGTGGGATCACGGCGGTGTTCGCAGCCAATGATTCACTGGCGATCGGGGCGCTGCGCTGGACGCAGAAGAACGGCTTGCGCGTGCCCAAGGATGTAGCGCTGATCGGCTTTGACAATATCGAATTTGCCGAGCACGCGGCAACGCCGCTGTCGAGCGTCAATTACGCTGTGCACACGGTGGCCGAACTGGCGGTAGACCGGCTGATCGGGCTGATCGCGGCGGGCGATGGCTTGCCGGAGCCAAGGGTGACGATGATCGATCCGGATCTGGTCATCCGCGACAGCACCAATAGCCGGACTTAGGTCTGGTGATTATCCGTCGGTTTTGCGTATGGTCTATGGGTTGCCAAAGACGCGGAAGGTGTTGCGGCCGCCGGCTTTGGCGGCATAGAGGGCGGCGTCGGCTTGCTTGAACAATTCGGGGGTGCCATTGCCGAAGGCGATGCCGACCGAGGCGCCGAACCGCAGTTCGGCATCGCCGCAGGTGACCGGCTGGGACAGGACGGCAACGATGGCTGCGGCGGTGGCTTCGATAGCGTCGCGAGCGATGTGGGGACCAAGCAGTACGGCGAACTCGTCGCCGCCGATGCGGGCGACCAGTTGGGCGCTGTCGCAGACATCGGTGAGGCGCAAGGCAGTTTGCTTGAGGCACTCGTCGCCCAGAGCGTGCCCGAAAGTGTCGTTGATCTGCTTGAAGCCGTCCAGATCGACCAGCAGCAGGGCGCCAGCCGTGCCGCCGCTTTCGAAGGCAGCGAGCCGGGACTGGAACTGGCTGCGATTGGCCAGGCCGGTCATGACGTCGAACTCGGCCAGATAACGGGTGCGATCGGCGAGGATTTTTTCCTCGGTGATATCCTGCTTCATGCCGAAGATGCGCACGGCAACGCCGTTTTCGAGCTCGACGCTGGTGGTCAGACGCATCCAGCGCCGGTTGCCCTTGACCGTGGTGATCTCGGCATCAAGCGTGAAGCCGGTACCATGCTCGACGGCGCGCCGGCGCAGCGTTTCCAGCAGGGCACGCGATTGCGGCGCATAGCAGCGCAAGGTGCGCGGGCGATCGATGGAGGCGCCGCGGGGAAACTCGAAGATGTCATAGACGCCATCGGTCCAGCTCAGCGCTTCGGTGCGCAGGTCACATTCCCAGACGCCGATCCGTGCTGTGGCGGCGGCGCGTTCGAAGGTTTTTTGCGCGTTGGCCAGGGCTGCGGCCTGCGCCTCGATCACGCCGGCCTGGGCCGCGAGACGCGCGTTGAGGCCGGCAATCGTAGCGAAGGCAGATCGGGGGACCATCAAGTCGGCGGCAAGTTCAGCTAGGCGTGCCGCCGCTGCGGGGCTGCGCGGATTGGCGGCGAACAGGCTCAGCAGGCCAATGGTTTGCCCAGAGGCAAGAATCAGCTGAATGCCGGCAAAAAAACGCATGCCGGACGGGCCGGTGACGCTGGAGTCAGCGCTGAACCGCTGGTCGTTGGCGGCGTCGGGCACGACGAAGGGATGGAGAGCCCGCAGGGCGCGGCTGGCAAAGGCGGTTTCGCCCGCCAGCAGGGGAAACGCTTCGCCGGTGGCGCCAGCCAGGCAGAGCGTGTCGCCCTCGATCAGCCGGAGCGAGGCAAAATCCACGTCGAGCTTTCGGCGCAGGCGCTCGAGAACGGCCCTGAAATCAGGGAAAAGGCCGACGTCCGCGGCGGGAGCCGGGACCATCGAAAAAGCGGCTGGCAGGATGGCGCGGCTGGCGTGGTGCATAATGTGTGAACACTAGCGCGGCGGCGATTAAGACTTCCTGTCCAGGATGGATGGAAAAAGCGATGAGAGGTCGCGGCGATTGAGCAGGGTGCGGCATACGTCGCGGGTTCAGCCAAAACGTTGTCTGGCGCGTTCGCGGGCCTTGGCGGCCTCCACTGCGCGGTCATGCGGGGGCGCATCGGTTTGCAGCGCGGCGAGCAGGCGGCGGGTGGTTGCGGCGATTTCCTCCACGGCATGTTCGAAGGCGGCCTGGTTCTTTTGCGAAGGATGGGTGGAGCCCGACAGCTTGCGCACATATTGCAGGGCGGACGCATGGATTTCGTCGCCAGTGGCGGGCGGCTCGAAATTGAACAGGGTCTTGATGCTGCGGCACATGGCGGGTTCCCGGGTAAGGATCAGCGTAGAACGGGGAAGATGGCGCGCAGGCGCGGATTGCGCAGCCACAGCCCACCCCAGGCGAACAGGCCCATATAGACACCGAACAGGGTATGGCTGAACAGGGGGGAGCCGATCCGCAAATGGGTCGAGACGGCACCGCCGAGATAGGCGGTGAGCAGGACCGCGCCCAGCACCGAGGTACGCGGGATGGCATAAAGCAGGGTGGCGACCAGGCTCAGTACGCCGAGCAGGCGGGCATATTGCACGGGGTAGCCCAGCTCGGTCATGGTCTGGATCACCGGATCGATCGGCACCAGCTTGATGCCGCCGTCAAAGATCATGAAGAGGATAAAAAGGCCCGAAAGCCCCCAGCCGAGCCGGACAGTCCAGTTACGGGGCGGGGACAGCGCAGCCGACGTGTCGATGGTGGTCATGATGGTTCTCCTGCGCCCGGGTTACTTCGCGACGGTCTGGCCGATGGCCCAGGTCACGCCATGAGGATCGGACAGCTGGCCATAGATATCGCCCCAGAACTCGACCTTGATGGGCGATTTGACGGTGCAGCCGGCGGCGACGGCGCGATCCCACCAGGCCTGGGCATCGGCGACCTGCAGATGCAGCATGAAGGCGGCGGGTGCGACCGCCGGATAGCCATAGTCGGGGAAGAAATCGGACATGAACAAGGGTGCGCCGTTAATCTGCAGGTGCGCATGGATGACACGCCCGTCGCCCGAATCGGTCTGACGCACATCAATGGCAGTGGCGGCAAAGGCACGTTCGTAAAAGGCAATCGCGGCAGTGACGCCATCGATGCTGAGATAGGGGGTCAGGCCGCTGGTGACTGGGGCGTCGGTCATGGTGGGTTCCTCCATTGTTGGGTCCATGCCACCACAACGAGCGGCGGCAGGCCGTTCAGACACGGCGCGCGCAATTTATTCGGCAGCGCCCACCGCAGCCAATCTGGGCGATGTGGCCCCCGCAGTTATGGTATTGGGCTTGAAGATGGCGAGCGGACGGATTTCGTAGGCGCCGACGGCGGGATGGGCGATCGCCAGGTCCTTGGCGAACGCGATGGCATCGTCCAGCGTGTCGCAATCGGCGACGAAAAAGCCCAGGAACTGTTCCTTGGTTTCGGCGAAGGGGCCATCGACGATCATCGCGCCGGTGGGGGTCTTGCGCAAGGTGGCGGCGGCGGTGGTCGGCTGGAGGCGCGCGACCGGGCCGAGCCGGCCTTTGGCGGCCATGCGGGCTTCGACTTCGGCCAGCCGCGCCATGCAGGCGTCGTCCTCCTCGCGGGTCCAGGCGGCAACGGCGTTCTCGTCGTTATAGCAAAGGATGGCGTAGTGCATGGGATGTCCCTCTGATGCGGTCAGGTCAGCGATTATGCCCAAAGCCGGCGGCGGTTGCAGCTGTTTTGATCGATAGGGGTTCGGCAGGGGGATTTGCGCCTTCGCGAGGCTGCTCGCGTGCTTTATGTAGAGTGCCGGACGAGGGTGAGTCTCCAACGCAAAGAGGGAAGACAATGGAATATCGCTTGCTGGGCCGTTCGGGTCTCAAGGTTTCGGTGCTGACGATGGGCACCATGACGTTTGGCGGCTCGGAAAAGGTGGGCCATACCGACCAGGCCAATGCCAATCGGCAGATCGATCTGTGCCTGGACCACGGGATCAACCTGCTCGATACGGCGAACGTTTATAACGCCGGCGTTTCCGAGGAGATGATCGGGGTGGCGCTGCGCGAGGCGGGCCGCCGGCAAAAGGCATTGGTGGCAACCAAAGTGCGGTTCAAGATGGGCCAGGGTCCCAATGAGATCGGGCTGAGCCGGCACCACATCATCGCGGAATGCAAGGCCAGCCTGAAGCGGTTGCAGACCGACCATATCGATCTTTACCAGGTCCACGAATGGGACGGGCTCACGCCGATCGAGGAAACCATGGAGGCGCTGGATACGCTCGTGCGCCATGGCCATGTGCGCTATATCGGCTGCTCGAACTATTCGGGCTGGCACATCATGAAGGCGCTGGCGGCGGCGGGCGCGCGGCATGGCGAGCGGTTCGTCAGCCAGCAGATTCATTATACGCTGCATTCGCGCGAGGCCGAATATGAGCTGGTGCCGATCACGCTGGACCAGGGCTTGGGCATATTGGTGTGGTCGCCGCTGGCGGGCGGGCTGCTGTCGGGCAAGTACCGGCGCGATGGCGGGCCGGATTCGGGACGCCATGTGGGTGGATCCAAGGAGCCGCCGGTTTACGATTGGGACCATCTCTACGACATCGTCGATGTGATCGTGGCGATCGCCGACGCGCGCGGCGTTTCGGGCGCACAGGTGGCACTGGCCTGGACCTTGGGCCGGCCGGGCGTCACTTCGGTTATCATCGGGGGCCGCAGCGAGGCGCAGTTCCAGGACAATCTGGCCGCCGCCGAACTCAAGCTGACGGACGACGAACGCGCCAGGCTCGACGCGGTCAGCCAGCCACCGCTGCTCTATCCCTATTGGCACCAGAACTTCACTGCCGTCGATCGCGCTGGCACGATCGATCTCAACCTGCTGGCCCCCTATGCGGAAGAAGACCAGCGTGGCTGATTTCCTGTTCGAGCCGCAGGCACCGGCAAGCGTTCCGATCGCGCGGGGCGGGCTGTTCGCCGTCCGTCGCATCTATTGCGTGGGACGTAATTATGCCGAGCATATCCGCGAGATGGGCAATGACGCGCGCGAGCCGCCGTTCTTTTTCACCAAGCCGGCCGATGCGCTGCTGATCGGGGGGGCGGACATGGCTTATCCGAGCCAGACAAGCGATCTGCACCACGAAGTGGAACTGGTGGTGGCGATCGGGGCGGATGGGCGTGATATCGCCGGGGCTGACGCGCTAAGCCATGTCTATGGCTATGCGGCGGGGCTGGACATGACGCGGCGCGACTTGCAGGCAGTGGCCAAGAAGGCCGGACGGCCCTGGGACATGGCCAAGGGGTTCGACCATTCGGCACCGATCGGGTCGATCGAGCCGGCGAGCGCTATCGGGCATCCCGTACAGGGGGCGATTACGCTGCATGTCAACGGGCAGGAGCGGCAGCGCGGCGATCTGGCCGAGCAGATCTGGGATGTGGCAGCCACGATTGCCGAATTGTCTCGGTTCGTGGCGCTGAAGGCGGGCGACCTGATCATGACCGGCACGCCGGCGGGCGTTGGCGCCGTGGTGCGCGGGGATGTGCTGGAGGGGACGATCGCGGGCGTCGGCACGGTCAGGACGCGTATCGTCTGATGGTGGACTGGTCGCCCCAACAGGATGCGGCGCTGGTCGCCGTCTCCAAATGGATCAAGGACAAGGCGGGGCCGCAGGTGTTCCGCCTGTTCGGCTGGGCCGGAACCGGCAAGTCGACGCTGGCCGTCCACCTGGGGCAGGACGTCAAGACGGTCAAATATGCCGCGTTCACCGGCAAGGCGGCGCTGGTGATGCGCAAGCGCGGCTGCAAGGGCGCGCAGACGATCCATTCGCTGATCTATTCGCTGGTCTCGGAAAAGGAGGGCGAGCCGCGCTTCGTGCTGGATCCGGAATCGGCGGCGGCGGACGCGGACCTTATCGTCATCGACGAAGTCTCGATGGTGGACGAGCAGCTCGGGCGGGACCTCTTGAGTTTCGGGGTCAAGGTTTTGGTATTGGGCGATCCGTTTCAATTGCCGCCGGTGCAGGGGGCGGGATTTTTCACCGCCGACGAGCCCGACATCATGCTGACCGAAATCCACCGGCAGGCGGCGGACAATCCGATCATCCGGCTATCGATGGATGTGCGCGAGGGCGGCTACCTGGAGCGCGGCCGCTACGGCGAAAGCCTGGTCGTGGCGCGCGAGGATGTGGATCGCGACGCGGTGCTCCTGGCCGACCAGGTGCTGGTGGGGCGCAACAAGACGCGGCTGCAATATAACGATCGGCTGCGCGAATTGCGCGGGTTGCCGTTCCATGAGCCCGTCGCGGGCGACCGCATGGTGTGTTTGCGGAACAATCCGCGCAAGCGCCTGTTGAACGGGCAAATCTGGATCGTGACCGAAGTGTCGCGCAAAGCCAATGGCAAGTATTCACTGCTGCTGGGGGCCGACGAGGGCAAGGGCGAGGCCAAGGTGATGACGCACAAAGCGTTCTTTGCGGGCGAGGAGGACGCCATGGCTTGGCCCGAGCGGCGGCAGTTCGACGAATTCACCTTCGGCTATTGCCTGACCGTGCACAAGGCGCAGGGTAGCCAGTGGGACAATGTCTATCTGTTCGACGAAAGCTTCGTCTTCCGCGAGGAGCGGGCGCGCTGGCTTTATACCGGCATTACGCGGGCTGCCGAGAAAATCACGGTCGTTTCGTGACCCTGCTGCAGGTCAGCCACAAGACGATCTATAGCTACGCCACGCCGGTGCGGTTCGGCGAGCATCGTATGCTGGTGCGGCCGCGCGACAGCATGGAGCAAACGCTGGAATCCTTCAGCCTCAGGATTTCGCCGGAGCCGGAAAGCGTGCGCTGGATTCACGACGTGTTCGGCAATGGCATCGCCATCGCGGCGTTCGAAGGGGAAGCGTGCGAATTGCGGATCGAGGCGCAGATGGTGCTGGACCATGCGCCCGAATTCACCCCTAATTTCGAGATCGACGCGCGGGCTCGGTTCTATCCGTTTGAATATGCCGCGGCCGATGCGATCGACCTGGGGCCCACGGCGCGGCGGCAATTTCCCGAGCAGACCGAGGTCGATGCCTGGGCGCGGCGGTTTTTGGGCGGGGGCGGCAAGACCAATACCGGAAACCTGTTGATGACCATGACCTACGCCATCAAGGAGGGCTTCAAATATCTGCGCCGGCCCGATCCGGGGACGCAGACGCCGGCAGTGACATTGTCGAGCCGGCAAGGGACGTGCCGCGACTTTGCCTGGTTGATGATGGAAGCGTGCCGCTCGCTGGGCTTTTCGGCGCGGTTCGTGACGGGGTATCTCTATTCGCCGGCGCGCGACGGCAATTATCGCGGCGGCGGGGCCACCCATGCCTGGTGCCAGGTGTACCTGCCAGGCGCAGGCTGGGTAGAGTTCGATCCGACCAATGGCATTATCGGCACGCGCGATCTGATCCGCGTCGGCGTGGCGCGGGAGCCAAGGCAGGCAATCCCGATTGCGGGCACGTTTATCGGCAGCAAGGGGGATTATGTCGGCATGGATGTGGAAGTCAGGGTGGAGCGAGTGACATCGCCGCAGGATGGGATGGGGTAAGCATCTATTCATAAACGTGTTCTGGCGGTCATCTAGCGCAAGTTTTCTGTGCTCCGGTGCTCACGTACCGAAGTACGCTCCGCGCCGGTGCTCGAAAACTCGCACTATCTGACTCGCCATAACCCGTTTCTGAACAGATGCTGGGGCGCAACGCCGAGGCATTAAGCTAGACCCGTGCCACGCTCACCGCGTCGGTGGTCCATTGCTCGGACCTGTCGCCGTCGACGGCGTCGCTCCAGACCCGGATGGGCATGGGCATGACGGCGCCGTAGATGGTGGCAAAGGCGGTGTCGGCAGCGTCGCGACCGCAGCCGATGCGCACCATGCCGTCCAGCGCCGCCATGCGGGTGGCGTCGAACAGGTACCAGCGGTCGCCGAGATAGGCTTCGAACACGGCATGGAAGTCCTGGGGTTCGAGTTGCCAGGCGTAGCAGGAGACGAAGCGGGCGGGGATGCCCAGGGCGCGGCAGAAGGTGATGCCGAGATGGGCGAAGTCGCGGCACACGCCGGCGCGGGTGGAGAAGGTGTCGGCGGCCGTGGTGCTGGTGTCGCTGGCGCCGAACATATAGTCGACCTCGCCATTGATCCAGTTGCAGATTTCGGTAACGCGCTGGAAGCCGGGCTCGATGTTACCGAACTGGCGGCTGGCGAAACGGGCGAGCTGGTCCGAGGGGCAATGGCGCGAGGGGTTGATGAAGGCCATGGTGTCGAGCGGCAGCTTGGCGACCGGCACTTCCCCGATATGGGCTGGATGCTGGTGCACCGGGTCGAGCTCGACCTGGGCTTCGTAGCGCAATTGCACGACGCCCTGGTGGGCGGTGAGGCGCAAATAGCGATTGCCGGTATCGGCGGCGGTGTTCTCGTCGGCGTCGAACTGGGGGGTGATGGTCAACTGCTCATGCAGGATGGTCTGCCAGCCGCCGCGCATCGCCTCAATGTTGAAGATCAACGTTGCGCTGTCGGCGATTTCGTAGCCGATCTCGCAGCCAAGATTGAATTTCACGACGCTTTTTCCTGCGGGCAGGCTGGCCCGTGCAGTGCAACAATCCGACAGAGGCGCGCAAGTTCCGCGAACGGTTCAGGCGCCCGAAATCTTCATCTCGGCGATCTTGCCGTCGGCGAGCACGAAGGTGAAAATGCCGGGCCCGGTAAAGAAGGTACTGATCCAATCGACCTGCAGGCTAATGCGCTCGGGCGACCTTTCGATGACGGGCCCGAAGGTCATGGTGCCTTGGGCGCCG
Organism: uncultured Devosia sp.; assembly: GCF_964244875.1. NCBI lineage: Bacteria > Pseudomonadati > Pseudomonadota > Alphaproteobacteria > Hyphomicrobiales > Devosiaceae > Devosia > uncultured Devosia sp. The sequence goes on along the minus strand of NZ_CAXTKA010000004.1, from coordinate 55,677 downwards.
ATCAGCTCCTTATCGCTCCAGCCGCGAATGGCGGGGTGGCCGGAAAACCGCCGGCCCCAATCCTCGACGCTGCCGGTCGACGGAAAAAACGCCAGGAAAGCGTCGGTGTCGCCCGCATTGACGGCGTCACGCAGGGCAAGAAGGATGGCTGGAATGCTGTCGGTTGCCAAGGCGCGGAATCCTCCGGCGCGGCTGCGCCAAAACAAAGGCGAACTTAGCCCGATGTATCCTGCAATGTGAAGGCCGGATGACAACACGCGTACAGGCTTGGCTTTTCCGCCGGCTCGCGCTTGCGTGAAGCAGATCAATACCCCATCTTGGCGCTAGAGTTTTGATTTTCGCAGGTCCACACCGCTCCGGAGGCGCCCGATGCAGCACGGCACACCCCTGATCTCCACGATCGTCGCGGGTCTCGTGCTGGCATTTATTTTCGGGATGATCGCCAACCGGTTCCGGATGCCGCCGCTGGTGGGCTATCTGTTTGCCGGCATTTTGGTGGGACCCTATACGCCGGGTTATGTGGCGGACCAGGCGCTGGGCGCCGAGCTGGCTGAACTGGGGGTGATCCTCCTGATGTTCGGCGTGGGCCTGCATTTTTCGCTCAAGGACCTGATGAGCGTACGGGCGTTGGCGATACCCGGCGCGCTGGTGCAGATCGCGTTTGCGACGCTGCTGGGCATGGGGCTGGCCAGCATCCTGGGCTGGAGCCTAGGCGCGGGCATCCTGTTCGGGCTGGCGCTGTCGGTGGCGTCCACCGTGGTTTTGCTCAAGGCGCTGCAGGACAAGCGGCTGATCGAAACCGAGCGTGGGCGCATCGCCGTCGGCTGGCTGATCGTGGAAGACCTCGCCATGGTGCTGGCGCTGGTGCTGGTGCCGGCTTTCGCCAGCCTGTCGGGCAATCCCGAAAGCGCCGTCCATGATCCGTTCGTATCGTTCGTCGAGCGCATGGTTGGCATGGATATCGGTATCTGGGGCGTGTTGGCGCTGACCTTGATCAAGGTCGCGGCCTTTGTCGGCTTCATGCTGATCGTAGGGCGGCGCGCCATTCCCTGGGCGCTGCATGCCACCGCCCATACCGGATCGCGCGAACTGTTCCGGCTCGCCGTGCTGGCGATCGCGCTGGGCGTGGCGCTGGGTTCGTCGGTGCTGTTCGGGGTGTCGCTGGCGCTGGGGGCGTTCTTTGCCGGCATGATGCTTTCGGAAAGCGAGCTCAGCCAGCGGGCGGCACAGGAAACGCTGCCGCTGCGGGACGCTTTCGCGGTGTTGTTCTTTGTGTCGATCGGCATGCTGTTTCAACCTTCGATCATCCTGACGCAGCCGCTGCAGGTGCTCGCAACGGTGTTCATCATCGTCATCGGCAAGTCGGTGGCGGCTTTCGCCATCGTGCTGCTGTTCAAGCGGCCGATGGCCACGGCGCTGACCATTTCGGCGAGCCTGGCGCAAATCGGCGAGTTCTCGTTCATCCTGGCGAGCATGGGGGTGGCGCTGGCCATCCTGCCCAAGGAAGCGCAGGATCTGATCTTGGCCGGGGCGATCATTTCCATCATTCTGAACCCCATCGTGTTCTGGGCGGCGGATCGTGTAAGGCCGCGGCTCGAGGCGCGTGTGGCGCAGCGCCGGGGCGAGCCTGAAATGCGGGTCGAGCCGGCGGGCAGCGTGGTGGTGGCAGCGCCGGACGAGCCCGAAGCGAGCGAGGCTGCGGTGGCCGGCGTCGATGACGATGCGGTGGAGCCGACACACCAGCACGATCATACCGTGCTGGTGGGGTTCGGGCGGGTCGGGCGGGTGGTTGGCCAGGGGCTCAAGGACGCCGGGGCGAGCGTCGTCGTGATCGAGGATTCCGACCACAGCATCGCCAATGCACGCGCCAGGGGCATCGAGGTGATCAGCGGCAACGCGGCCAGCGCCGACGTGCTCCGGCTCGCCAATCTGGCGCAGGCCAAGGTATTGATGATCGCCATTCCCGATGGCTTCGAGGCCGGGACGGTGGTGGAGGTGGGGCGCAGGCTGAACCCTGGCATTCGCATTCTGGCGCGGGCGCACTCGGAAGACGAGGAGGCGCATCTGCGCCACTTGGGGGCGGACCAGGTGATCATGGGCGAGCGCGAAATCGGGCTGGGCATGCTGGCCTGGCTGCGCGGCGAACGTGTCGAGGATGTAGTGGACAGTGCGCCGGTGCCGCCCGTGGAGCCCAAGCTCGCACCAGTGGATAATATCCTGGAAAAAGTGGCGGCGAGCGCGGTGGTGGTAGTGCCCGATCCGATGACGCCGATCGAGACGACTACAGAGGCGGAGGTTGCGGTCGATCCTGTCGTGGCCGATGCCGATGATGGTGGGACAGTGATCGAGTTGCCGGCACCGGCAGTGGTGGTGGTCGAGGACAAGGCCGTGATCGCGGTGGTGGAGGGAACGGCTCTCATCGCCGCCGCGGGCGATGCCGGGGAAGCTGCGGCGCTGGAAACAGTGGAGAGCACGCCCGCCGTGGCGGAAGCGCCCGAACCGGTTGCCGAGACGGCGTCGCTGGAGGAGACGGTGATCGCCTTGCCGCCACCCGATGCCGCAGTGGCGGCAAGCGAGCCAGCGGCGATTGCCGACGACGAGGATGCCATGCCGGTGCCGCCGACCGAGCCGTTGCCGGAGGAAGCGGCGGCGGACGAACCGGAGGCGGACGAGAGCGTCCGAAGGGTCATTCCACCGGTGGTGCCTGAACCCAAAACGTGAAAGCCGCACGCCGCAGATGATTTCCCAGAAGGCCAAATATGCCCTGCGTGCGCTGGTGTCGCTGGCGCGGGCGCAGCCGGGCGCGACGATGATGATCGGCGATATCGCGCGCGAACAGGCCATTCCCAAGAAGTTTTTGGAGCAAATCCTGCTGGAGCTCAAACGGGCGGGGCTGGTGGCCAGCCGGCGGGGGCGGACGGGGGGCTACGAACTGCGCAAGGCGCCGGGGGAAATCCGCTTCGGTGAGGTGCTGCGACTGATCGACGGGCCGATAGCGCCGCTGCCCTGCCTCAGCAAGATCGCCTATCGCAAGTGCGAGGATTGCCGGGAGGAAAGCGCCTGCGAAATCCGGCATGTGTTCGAGCGGGTAACGCTGGCGACCCGGGCCGTGTTGGACAGTACAACGCTGGCAGATTCATTGCGGTTGGAAGACTTGCCGGTCTAGGGAAAAGAAAAGGGCCGCATTGCTGCGACCCTTCCATGAGTATTCGGCCTCAAGAGCCTGACGATTTCTCGTCCGAAGGAAGCGTGTTCTAGCCGAGACTTACCTCTGACACGAATACACCAAATCCAAGACCCTCTTCGAGCGCCGTAATCTCATAAGACATTGGATCACCTCCTTCACTGTTGGTTGAACATGAGGAAAGCATGCGCCTGTTTTGCCGGGCTGTAAATCCCTGCAGCGATGAACAAAATATGTACGAATAATGAACCGATCGTGATTAGATTGCACGGCCGTGACGGTGTGGCGGCAATGGCGCAGTCAGACACGCGCCTTTTTCGGCCGCGAGCGGAGCTGGATCAGGGTGGCGGCGAACACGCCCAGAGCTACAATGCCGATGATGATGGTCGCCAGCGCATTGACGTCCGGGGAGACGCCGAGACGCACCTTGGAGAAGATCACCATAGGCAGGGTGGACGAGCCGGGGCCGGACACGAAGCTGGCGATGACCAGATCGTCGAGCGACAGGGTGAAGCCCAGCAGCCAGCCCGAAACGAGAGCCGGGGCGATGATGGGCAGGGTGATGTCGAAGAACACCCGGGCGGGGGCGGCGCCGAGATCCATGGCGGCTTCCTCCAGCGACATGTCGAAATCGGCGAGGCGGGACTGCACCACGACGCAGACATAGGCCATGCAGAAGGTGGAGTGGGCGATAATGATGGTCAGGATGCCGCGACCGGCAGGCCAGCCCAGCAGGCTTTCCATGCCCACGAACAGCAGCAGGAGCGCGAGGCCCGTAATCACGTCGGGCATGACCAGGGGGGCCGAGACCATGCCGGCCAGTGCGGTACGTCCGCGAAAGCGGCGGAACCGCACCAGGGCAATGGCGCATAGCGTGCCCAGCAGCAGCGCGATGGTGGCGCTGACCGCCGCGATGCGCAGGCTCAGCCAGGCGGCGCCCAGCATTTGCGGATCGGCGAATAATTCCCCGTACCATTTGGTGGAAAAGCGGGACCAGACGGTGACCAGTCGACTTTCGTTGAACGAAAAGACCACCAGCGAAATGATGGGCGCGTAAAGAAAGACAAAGCCCAGCGCAGCTGCTGTGGGCAGGAACCAGCCGCGCCGCATCTAGTTGGCCCCCGCTTTGTCTTGCATGGCATCCTGCGCCTTTTGCAGCAACATGATGGGGACGACGACAACCACCAGCATGGCGATAGCGACGGCGGCGGCGCGCGGCCAATTGGTGTTGGCGAAGAACTCGTCCCAAAGCACGCGGCCGATCATCAGGGTTTCGGGGCCGCCCAGCAGCGAGGGAATGACGAATTCGCCGATCGCGGGAATGAACACCAGCATGGAGCCGGCAATGATGCCGGGCATGGACAGGGGCAGGGTGATGGACAAGAAGGTGCGCACCGGGCGGGCGCCCAGATCGGCGGAGGCTTCGAGCAGGGCGCCATCGAGCTTCACCAGATTGGTGAACAGGGGCAGGATCATGAAGGGCAGATAGGTATAGACGATGCCGACATAGACCGCGAAATCGGTTTGCATCATCACCAGTGGCGGAATACCGAAGACGCCCAGCACCTGGTTGATGACGCCATTGCCGCGCATGAAACCGGTCAGCGCGTAGACGCGCAGCAGGAACGAAGTCCAGAACGGCAGGATCACCAGCATCAACAATATATTGCGCCAGCGATCGGGGGAGCGAGCGATCAGATAGGCCATGGGATAGCCGATCAGCAGCGCGAAAATGGTGGAGATGAAGGCGATCTTGATCGAATTGAGATAGGCGGCGACGTAGAGGCTGTCGGTGAACAGGCGCACATAGTTGGACAGGTGCAAGGTCAGTTGCACCGTGCCTTCCTCGGTGGTCAGCAAGTCCGAATAGGGCGGCTTGCCGAACTGCTTGGTGGCGAGGGAAATGCCGAACACCACCGCCAGGGGCACGAGGAAGAACAGGGTGAGCCAGGCGGCGGGGGCAAAGATGACCAGCGCACGGCCGGAAATGCCAACGGCGGCAAAGCCGCGTTCGACAGCGGTCCAGGGACGGCGATGGCGCGGCGCGGGGTTGTCGATGTCGAACGAGCTCATGGGTGGGCTCCAGTCGGACGCAAGCGCCTTTCACCTCTCACTTCGGGGGAGAGGTGAAGAAAGGGCGTGGCCAAGATATCGCTCATACCGTCAGCACCGAGCCGGCGGTGTCGTTCCAGGAGCAGAAAACGGGTTCGTCCCAGGTGATGGCGTCGGGATTGCCGCGCATGGTGTTGGTCTGGGTGACACGCAGATGTTTGCCGCTGTCGAGCAGGATCTGGTAGACGCTCATGTCGCCGAGATAGCCGATGTCCTCGACCATACCCCGCGTGATGTTGGCATCGCCCGTGGGTCTGTCGCGGCTCAAAGCGATCTTTTCGGGGCGAATGGCCCACCACAGGATCTGGTCGGGGGCGCAATCGACGCCGTGGCCGACATAGATGTCGCAGCCCAGTTCGGCGGAACGGATGCGCACATGGTCGGCCTCGTCCTCGGTGACGACGCCCTCGACCATGTTGACCGAGCCGATGAAGCCGGCGACGAACTTGGAATTGGGAAATTCGTAGATGTCGGTGGGCTCGCCGATCATGGCGATCTCGCCGTAGTTCATGACCCCGATGCGGGTGGCCAGGGACATGGCCTCCTCCTGGTCGTGGGTAACGACGATGAAGGTGACGCCAAGGGTTTCCTGGATCTTGACCAGTTCGAACTGGGTTTCCTCGCGCAGCTTTTTATCCAGCGCGCCCAGCGGTTCATCGAGCAGCAGCAGCTTGGGGCGCTTGGCGAGCGAGCGGGACAGCGCGACGCGCTGGCGTTGGCCGCCCGAGAGCTGGTCGGGGCGGCGCTTGCCGTAATCCTGGAGCTTGACCAGGGTCAGCAATTCGGCGACGCGGTCGGCGATTTCGGCCTTGGGCAGATGATCGCGCTTGAGGCCATAGGCGATGTTCTGTTCTACGTTCATGTGCGGGAACAGGGCGTAGGACTGGAACATCATGTTGACGGGGCGATGGTAGGGCGCGACGCCGGTCATGTCCTGGCCATCGATCTCGATGGTGCCCGAGGTGGGCTCCTCAAAGCCTGCCAGCATGCGCAAGAGGGTGGATTTACCCGAACCGGAGCCGCCGAGCAGGCAGAACAGCTCGCCCTTGTAGATATCCAGCGACACCTCCGACACGGCATAGACGTCGCCAAATTTCTTGGTGACGTTGCGGATGCGCACGAAAGGTTTGCTGGCCGGGTCGCGCCAGGGGCGAGTATCGGCAGCGATCTGGGGTTTCTTCGCCATGGCGCGATGTAAACTCTGCTCTGGCGGCCATCTGCCGCGATTCTCGGCGTTTGCGGTGCTTGATGAGAGGGACGAGGGCGGAGCCGAAGCTCCGCCCGTCCGTGTCACTGCCCGGTCTTGATGCGGGTCCAGGTGCGGGTCAGCACTTCCTCGAATTCGGGACTGTGGGCAGCCAGCACGAAAGCCTTGGCGATGGTTTCGGCTGGCGGGTAGATGCCGGGATTGGTCTTGACCTCGTCGTCCACGAACTCCGTCGCCTTGAGGTTGGGGTTGGCATAAAAGACGTAGTTGGTGATGTCGGCGACGACCTTGGGCTCGAGAATGTAGTTGATGAACTTGTGGGCATTGTCGGGGTGCGGCGCATCGGCGGGGATGGCCAGGAAATCGAACAGGGTGGCGGCGCCTTCCTTGGGGATGACGTATTTGACTTCGACGCCGGCACTGGCCGCCTTGGCGGCATCGGCAGCGATGAAAACGTCGCCTGAATAGCCCAGGGCCACGCAGGTTTCGCCATTGCCCAGATCGTCGATGTACTGGGAGGAGTTGAAGTAGCGGATATAGGGCTTGATCGCGGTCAGCAGCGTTTCGACCTTGGCCAAATCCTCCTCGCTCTCCGAATTGGGATCAAGGCCCAGATAGTTGAGGGCGATGCCGGTCACTTCGGACGGGCTATCGAGCAGGCTGATGCCGCAGGAGGCGAGTTTTTCGGCATATTCGGGCTTGAAGATCAGATCCCAGCTGTCCACCGGCACGTCGGCGCCCAGCGCCTCGGTGACCTTGGCGACATTGTAGCCAAAGCCGATGGTGTTGATCATGTAGGGGACGGCATGGGCGTTGTCGGGGTCCTGCTTGGCCGCCGTCGCCATCACGGCGGGGTCAAGATTGACCAGGTTGGGCAGCTTGGACTTGTCGAGCGGCAGGATGAGATCGGCCTGGATCTGGCGCTCGAGGAAATTGCCCGAGGGGACCACGATGTCGTAACCGGAGGAGCCAGCCAGGAGCTTGGAATCGACGATTTCGTTGTTGTCGTAGACGTCGTAGTTGACCTTGATGCCCGTCTGCGCCTCAAAATTGGCGATGGTGTCCTCGGCAATGTAATCGGACCAGTTATAGACGTTGAGCACGGCTTCTTCCTGCGCTAGGGCGGGGGTCGCGATCATCAGGGCGCCAAGGGCGAGGGCAAGCGATCGGTTCATCGGGGGAGTTCCTGTTGGATTGGCTTGATCTGGCCGCGTAAGGGGGGCGCGGCAATGGGAGGCGTGCCGCGATTATCTTTGCGGGCCGGTGGTCAATGAAAGGGGAAAACAGGTTGCACCAAAAAGGCGCCGCAAGGCACCGCAACACGCGCTGGCGATAGACCCCGAGCGGGGTGCAGGTCGATCCGCCACAAGGGCGAAATCAAGCAGGATCGTCTTCAGCGAAGTCACTCCGGGCACGAGCAATATCAGCGCAAGCTAGAGCCAAATCCACGGTGGGACAAGGCGTTGTGCAGCAAGATTTTGCAGGGGTTGACGGGCGTCGCGCGCCAAGCGCAAAACCCTGGCAACGAGACCGCCGCGCGCGGACCCTGCCACACGAAACGGAGCTTAGACATGAGCGCCAAAGCCTATCTTTCGGTCAGCACGGAAATCAAGGCGGCGCTGGCCGCAGCCAAGCCCGTGGTGGCGCTGGAATCCACCATCATCACCCATGGCATGCCTTATCCCCAAAACCTGGAGATGGCGCGCAATGTGGAGGCGGTTGTCCGTCGACATGGCGCGGTGCCGGCCACGATCGCGATCATGGACGGGCGATTCGCCGTGGGCGTGTCGGGCGAGGACCTGGAGCGGCTGGCGCTGGAAGGCGGCACGGCGGCCAAGGCCTCGCGGCGCGACGTGGCATCGCTGTTGGTCAAGGGCGAGATGGCGGGAACCACGGTGGCGACGACGATGCAGATCGCGGCGCTGGCGGGAATCGCCATCTTTGCCACCGGGGGCATTGGCGGCGTGCATCGCGGGGCCGGGGAGAGTTTCGATATTTCGGCGGATCTGGAGGAATTGAGCCGCACGCCGGTGGCGGTGATCTGCGCGGGTGCCAAGTCGATCCTGGATATCGGCAAGACGCTGGAAGTGCTCGAGACCAATGGGGTTCCGGTCCTGGGTTATGGCACCGATGATTTTCCCGCATTCTGGACCCGCGCCAGCGGGCACAAGGTGGATCACCGGTTCGACGATGTTGCCGATATTGCCCGGGTGGTGGCGCTGCAGATCGAATTGGGCATGGGCGGCGTGCTGATCGCCAATCCCATTGCCCAGGCCGATGCGCTGGACGCGGCGGACATCGAGGCGCGGATCGCCCAGGCGATCGTGGCAGCGGAGGCCGAAGGGGTATCGCGCAAGGCGCTGACGCCGTTCTTGCTCAAACGCATTTTCGAATTGACCGAGGGAAAGTCGCTGGCCGCCAATATCGCGCTGGTGGAGAACAATGCCAAGGTGGCGGCGCAGATCGCGGTGGCACTCGCGGCGCGGGCGCAGCCAAAGCCGGCGATCCGGCGGGCATGAGCCGCCAGATCCTGGTCATTGGCGATGTGATGACCGATGTCATCGTCATGCCGGAGGGACCAATCGTGCGGGGCAGCGACCGGCGCGCCAAGGTGCGCAGCCGTCCGGGGGGGTCGGGTGCCAACCAGGCGGTGTGGCTGGGGGCGATGGGCGCCGAGGTGGGGCTGGTGGCGCGGGTCGGCGCGGACGAGCGCCTGATGTACGAGAATTATTTCCGGGGATTGGGAGTCGTCCCGTTCCTGGCGGGGGACAAGGAGCTGCCCTCGGGCGCGCTGGTCACGATCGTCGACCCCGACGGCGAGCGCAGTTTTTTGACCGACCGGGGCGCCAACCTGAACCTGGGCGCCGAGGACTTGCCGGAACGGCTGTTGGATGGGCTCGGCATGGTGGTGGTGTCGGGCTATAGCCTGTTTGCCGCAGGGCCGCGCGTGGCGGTCATGGACTTCATGGCCAAGGCGCGGGGCCGGGGCGTGACGGTCGTGGTCGATCCGGCTTCCGAAGGGTTTTTGCGCGAGGTGGGGCCGGATCAGTTCCTGGGCTGGACGGCGGGGGCGGACTGGATTTTTGCCAATCAGGACGAGGCGGAGGCACTGTGCGGGGCCACCGAGCTGGACGTGCAGATGCGGCTGCTGGGTGCGCATTACACCAATGTGGTGATCAAGCGCGGCCGCTTGGGTGCAGCACTGGGAGGCAAGGATGGCGTCAAGCTGACCCGGGAGGCGCCCGTCGTCACCGTGGTGGACTCAACGGGGGCGGGCGATGCGTTCGCGGCAGGGTTCATGGCGGCGCAGGTGGACGGGGCCACAATGGACGTCGCCCTGTCGCGCGCCATCGAGGCCGGCGGCAGGGCGGTGCGCGCGGTGGGCGGGCAGCCGGAATGACGGCGTCGGCTTAGCCGGCGAAGGCAGCCAGTACCCGCGCCCAGGAGCGGATGCCGCGGTGAAAGCTGTCGAGGTCGTATTTTTCGTTGGGGCTGTGGATATTGTCGTCCACCTGGGCAAAGCCGATAAGCAGGGTGTCCATGCCCAGGATGGATTTGAACTCGCCGACGACGGGTATGGAGCCGCCCGAGCCGGTGATGACGGCGTCCTTGTTCCATTCGCCGGTGAGGGCGGCGAGCGCCTGCTGCAGATAGATGCCATCGGCAGGAACGGTGATGGCGGCAGAGCCGCCATGTTCCTTGAACGTCACCGAGCAGTCGGCTGGAATGCGGCTTCGCACATGCTGGCGGAAGGCGGCGCGGATCTTGTCGGGGCTCATGCCCGAGACCAGGCGGAAGGAAATCTTGGCGCTGGCCTTGGCGGGGATGACGGTCTTGAAGCCGTCCCCGGTATAGCCGCCGATCATGCCGTTGATTTCGCAGGTGGGACGCGACCAGGTTTGCTCGAGCACGGACCGGGCGCTTTCGCCGGCTGGAATGGACAAGCCCGCTTCGGCGAGGAAAGCTGTTTCGTTAAAGCCAAGGCCTTGCCACTGCGCCTTGACGGCATCGGGGACTTCGGCGACATCGTCGTAAAAGCCGGGGAGCGTGACGCTACCGTCGGGGGCGCGCAGGGAGGCGATGATTTCAGCGAGCACCTGGTTGGGATTGCGCGCGGCATTGCCGAACATGCCCGAATGCAGGTCGCGCGCAGCGCAGGTGATCTCGATTTCCTCCCCGACCAGGCCGCGCAGCATGGTGGTGATGGAGGGGGTAGTGCGGTCCCACATATCGGTATCGCAGACCAGGGCGATGTCGGCGCGCAGCTCGTCGGCATTGGCGACCATGAAGGGGGGCAGGTTCTTGCCACCCGATTCCTCTTCGCCCTCCAGCAGGAGCGAAACCCGCACCGGCAAGGTGCCGTTGACCGCCTTCCAGGCGCGGCAGGCCTCGATGAAGGTCATCAACTGGCCCTTGTCGTCCGAGGCACCCCTGGCGACGATGGTGCGGCGGCCTTGGGCATCGGTCTGGATCACGGCAGCGAACGGGTCGGTGTGCCAGAGGGCGAGGGGATCGACGGGCTGCACGTCATAATGGCCATAGAACAGCACGTGGGGGCCCTGGGTGGCGCTGGCATGGGCGACGACGACGGGATGGCCGGGCGTGGCTCGGGCGGATGCGGCAAAGCCTTGCGCCACCAGGTCATCGACCAGCCATTGCGCAGCGCGCCGGCAATCGGCGGCAAAGGCTGAATCGGTCGAGATCGACTGGATGGCTAAAAGGGCCGTGAGGCGGTCGAGGCTGTTGTCGAGATCGGCATCCACCTGGGCCAGGACGGCATCGAGCGTGGCGGGAGAAACAGTCATGGGCAAGGCTTCCGATTTGATACGCCCGAACCATGGCGTGGGGCATGGAAAGCTGTCCAGAGCATAAATGGCCCAAGGGGCTCGCTGCCGCCTTGGGGACTAGAAAAACAGATCGTCCAGGTCGGTTTCGCTTTCGGTCGCGCTAGCCAGGATAGGCGGCGGTGCGTCGGGGTCGATGCCCAGGAGCTGTTCGTGGATGCGGCGTTCGACATCCATGGTATAGCGGGTGCGCAGAGTTGCGAGGAGCGCGGTAAGGGCCGGGGACGGGGGGGTGATATCACCCGAGAGTTCGACCACGGCGATGTGCATGTCGCCCATGGCTTCGGAAATGGCGGTCTGGTCGGCAAAGCCGGAGGCCGCTTCCCCCAGCAGGGCGATGACATTGGGGCCATCGCGATCGAGCACGCTCAAGGCTTCGGCCAGGCATTGGTCGACGGTTTCGAGCAGCTTCAGAGCGGCGATGGCTTCGTGTTCGAGCTGGCCGACCTGGCCCGCCGCGTCGCCCGAGGCGGCCGCACCAAAGGATTGGGCGAGGCCGGCGGCCTCGCGCAGGCCGGCCATAGCGGTTTCGGCGGCGCCGACGGTTTCCCCGGTCAGTTCGCGCAATTGGCTGGCGATGACGTTGAGGGCGGTGCCGCGCGGGCCGAGCTGGGCGCATTTGACGGCAGCGTTGAGGCTGACGAGACGCATATTGGCCTCGATTTCCTGGACGGCTTCGACATGGCCGAGCAGGGTCGCCACGGTGGCCTGCACCGCAGCGGCGACGATTTCGAGCTTGCCGCGTTCGCTTTCGCAATCGCGCAACACCGCGGCGGCGTGGCGCAATTGCGCGTTGAGGGCGGCAAGGGGGGATGGGCTGCCGGCATCGCCCTGGCCGTAAACGTCGCGGCTGCGCACCATGATGGTGCGCGCATCGGCGGCCAGATCACGCAGGGCGGATGCGGCATCGGCCACGTCGGCGGCAAAAGCCTCGGTTGCGCCTCCGAGCTGGGCTGCTTGCAGGGCAGTAACGCTGGCAAGGGCGGGGGCCTGATCGGCGGGCGGCAAAGCGAGGTCGTCGAGCGTGTCGCCGTCGAGCAGTCCGGCCAAAAGAGCGAGCGCGGCTTCGACGTGCTCGAGGCGCTGGCGGGTGGCATCGCCGACCTGCAGGGCCATGACGGCGCTGGCGATACGGCCGCCGATCTGGCGCGAGACGCGGCCGGTCTCGGCGCTTCCATCGAGCGAAGCCTGGCGCTGGCGGGACACGGCATCGAGCGTTTCCTGCAGGCTGGCGGCCAGGCCGCTCAGCGTATCGGCGTGGGCGGTTTCAAAGTGGGCCCGCTGCTCGGCGGCGCGGCGTACTTCGTCGGTCAGTTGGCGGTAGGCGGTGGAAAATTCCTGGATGGTGCGGTGCGCACTTTCGGACAGGGTTGCGATATCGGTGGTGAAGACGTTGAAATCGTCGCTGTCACCGACAATTCCGGCGGCTACGACACGGGCGTTGATGGCGACGATGCCCATCATCTTGACGGTGCGGCGCAGGTCCGAAATGGGATGATCGGCGGCGGCAACGACGTTGACGAGACGGGCAAGATCGTCCTGCTCGGCGGCAAAGACGGCGGCGATGGCCTGGGACTCGGTGCCGATGGCGGCCAGGCGCGCCGAGGCCTCGTGCAGTTCGGGGCTTTCCAGGCTCTGGGGCAGGGCCTCGAAGATACGGGTGATGCGATTGAGGGTGGTGGCGCCGCGGGTCAGCCGGTCGCCGGCCTCGACGAACGTCGCTTCGATGCGCTCGCGCGGTTCGGCCAGGCCGGGCAGCAGCGCGCGCAATTCGTCCGCGAGGGATGCGGGCTGGTCGTCCCGGGCAAGAGCGCTCATTTGGCGGCTACCATGGCAGTGCGGGCATAGGCGAGGATTTCGCCGGCGACGCGGTTGAGCGGAACCACCTTGGCGGCGGCGCCGCGTCCGATCGCTTCCTTGGGCATGCCGAAGACCACGCAGCTGTCCTCGTCCTGGGCGAGGGTGAAACTGCCGGCCTGGCGCATTTCAAGAAGGCCGCGTGCGCCGTCGTCACCCATGCCGGTCAGGATGATGCCCATGGCATTGCGACCGGCGGTCTGCGAGGCGGAGCGGAACATGACGTCTACCGAAGGGCGATGGCGCGACACGTGGGGGCCATCAACAACGTTGACCGTGTAGCGCGAGCCGGCACGATGCAGCAGCATGTGCTGGTTACCGGGGGCGATCAGCACGTGGCCGGGCTGCACCACATCGCCGTCCTCGGCCTCCTTGATCTGCATGGCACAGATGCCGTCGAGGCGGCGGGCAAAGGCGTTGGTGAACTTTTCGGGCATGTGCTGGACGATGATGATGCCCGGCGTGGTGGCGGGCAGGGCCTCGAGCACTTCGCGCAGGGCTTCGGTACCGCCGGTGGACGCGCCGATGCAGATGACCGGCTCGGTCAGCGGCATCCTGGCGCGCTGGGACGCCGCGCGGGCTTCGGAATGGGGGGGCACGATGGCATCAGCATTGAGCTTGGCCTCGACGGTGAGGCGGGGGGCGGGCTTGTGAACGCCGCCGCGGAACTTGGCGTGCGCCGCGGCCTTGGCGGCGTCGCAGATGCGCATGCGGGATTCCTTGAGGAAGTCGGCGGTATCGACGCGCGGCTTGGTGACCACGTCGACGGCGCCGGCCTCGAGCGCCTGCATCAGCGTATCGGAGCCCGCTTCGGCCAGAGAAGAGCAGATCACCACGGGAATGGGGCGCTGGCTCATGATCTTGCGCAGGAAGGTCAACCCGTCCATGCGGGGCAGCTCGATATCGAGAAACATCACATCGGGCACTTCCTGGCGGATGCGCTCGACGGCGACGTAGGGGTCGGCGGCGGTGGCCATGACATCGAGATCAGGATCGCTGCCGATGATCTCGCTCAGGGTCATGCGCACCGAGGCGCTGTCATCGACGATGAGGACGCGGATCTTGCGATGAAAGGCTTCGCTCATGGCCTGGCTCACGGTTTTTGAAACACGGCAGGGGCGACCTGGCGCATGGTGATGGCGGTGCCGATCATGGATTCGGAATGGCCCAGCACCAGATAACCCCCTGGACGTAAATGTTTGATCAACCGGGCGATCACGGCTTCCTGGTCGCTTTTATCGAAATAGATCAGCACGTTGCGCAGGAAGATGACGTCGACATCGGTATCGAAGGGGTAGGACTTGTCCATCAGGTTGAGGCGAGCGAAGCGCACCAGGCGGCGCAGCTCGGGCACGATGCGCACTTCGGAGCGGGTGCCGGCCTTACGGGCGAACATCAGGTAGCGCGCCTGCTTGGCCGGCGGGACCGGCGTGATCATTTCGGCGGGATAGACGGCGCGCTGCCCTTGGGCGAGCACGGCGGTGGAAATATCGGTGCCCAGAATGGCATAGCGGAAATCGCCCCGCTGGGCGGCGAGGTCCGCCAGCACCATGGCCAGCGTAAAGGCTTCGGCGCCGGTGGAACTGGCAGCGCTCCAGATTTTAAGCACCGGCTGGCGTTCGCCGCGACGCTGTTCGAGCAGAGCGGGCACCATGCGCTGCTCAAGACATTGGAAATGCTCTGGCTCACGAAAAAAATCGGTCTTGTTGGTGGTCACGGCGTCGATCAGGAAAGACCGCTCGGCGACCAGGCCGTCTTGTTTGAACAGATAGGTGCAATAGGCGTCGAAGCTGGCCAGGCCCAGCGCGCGGATGTGCTTGCGCAGCCGGCCTTCCACCATCAGGCGCTTGGCGGGCGGCAGCTTGATGCCGACCTCGTCGCCGATCAGGGTGGCGATGCGCTTGTAGTCGAGAGCGGTCAGGTGATCTTGGTCGTCATCGATGCGGATCGTGCTGGCGTGAGCGGCAGGCGACACGGCAAACTCCCAGGGTGGTTGGCACGCCGGTGCCCAAAAACGGGGCGGCGTGCCGAGGACTTCAGGCGGCTTGCGTGGCCTGGGCGCCGGTGGCGCCCAACAGGGTGTCGAGATCGAGCACCGTGACGAAGCGGCCGTTGCGCCGGCCGATGCCGGCAATGCAGCGGCCCTGCCAATTGCCGCTGATCGCGGGTGGCGGATCGAGCTCTGCCTCATCGAGGATGGTGACCTCGAAGACCCGATCGGTACGCAAGCCAAGCCGGCGTTCGCCATCGGCACCATCGACCGAAAGCACGACGATCCTGGTGTTCTCGGTGTCGGACCGGGACTCCATCCCCAGGGTCAGCCGCAGGTCGAGCACAGGGACGCCCTGGCCGCGCACATCGATCATGCCCAGGAGATTGGACGGCGCCTGGGGCAGGCGGGCGATCGGGCGCATGTCCAGGATTTCCTGGACCTTTTCGACCGGCGCCGCGAAGATTTCCTCCGCGACCCCGAGTGTGACGTATTGCTGGTGCTCTGCCATGATGTCCTCTGGTCAGGCGGCGCTGCGGCGGGCGAAGTCGCCGTCGAGGTCGTCTTGGCCGTCATCGAGGTCGAGATCAAAACCGCCGGTGCCGCCGTTGTGGGCGGGCTTGCGCAGGGCGACATGGGGTGCGCTGGCCTTGATGGCCTTGCGCAGGGCGGCTTCGGACGGGCGGCCCCGGGCAGGCGCCATGGCATGGTCAGGCGATTGCTCGTCCAGCCGGAAGTAGCTGATGGCGCTCTGGAGCTGCTCGGCCTGGCTGGCCAGTTCCTCGGAGGTCGACGACATCTGCTCGGCGGCTGAAGTGTTCTGCTGAGTGACCTTGTCGAGCTGCTGGATGGCCGTGTTGATCTGGGCGGCGCCGGCATTCTGCTCGCGGCTGGCCGCGGAGATTTCCTCGACCAGTTCAGCGGTGCGTTGGATGTCGGGGACCAGTTTGGCCAACATGTCGCCTGCGGACTGGGCGGCCTTGACCGTGGTGCCGGAAAGGGTCGAGATTTCGGCAGCGGCGGCCTGGCTGCGTTCGGCCAATTTCCGGACTTCGGAAGCGACCACGGCAAAGCCGCGGCCATGTTCGCCGGCACGGGCGGCTTCCACCGCCGCGTTCAGCGCCAGCAGATCGGTCTGGCGGGCGATTTCTTGCACGACCATGATTTTTTCGGCGATGGTCTGCATGGCGTTGACGGCGTTGTTGACGGCGTCGCCCGAGGCGATGGCATCGGCCGCGGACTGGCGGGCGATCTTTTCGGTCTGGCTGGCGTTGTCGGCGGACTGCTTGATAGTGGCAGCCATTTCTTCCATGGAGGAGGATGCTTCTTCGGTGGAGGACGCCTGCTCGGTCGCGCCCTGGCTCAACTGTTCGGCGGTGGAGGACATTTCCTGCGAGCCGGCGGCGACATTGCGGGTGGCGGTGGTGACTTCGGTGACCACGTCGCGCAACTTGCGGGTCATGGCGTTGAGCGCCTTGATCAGATCGCCCACCTCGTCGTCGCCCTTGACCACGGCGGTGGCGTTGAGATCGCCGCCGGCAACGTCGGTTGCCAGCTTGACGGCGCTCGACATGGCTCGCGAGATCGACAGCACGAGCCAGGTCGCAGCGGCGATGGCGATCAGTGCAGAGCCCACGAGCAGGGAAATCAGCAGGGTTGTCGCGAAGCTATAGAGCTCGGCCGATTTGGCTGCATCAGATGCCAGCGTTGCGGTCTGCAGGGTACTGATATCATCGAGCAAAGCGGCGATTTCCGTGCGCAGTGCGCCAGCCTCGAGTAGACTAGCCAGGGCACTTGCGTCGGTGCGGAGCATAGCGACCGAAACTGCATCGTTCATCACGACCAACAGGTTGCCGAACGCGGTCTGGACCGAATCAAAGGCAGCGGCTTGGGTGGCAGGAATGACCAGACCAAGATTGTCTACAGTCTGCTGCAAACCGGCCAGTCCGTCCTCGTAGTCGGCAAACCACTCGTCTTGCCGGGCGGCGTCGTTTCCCGCCAGGGCAACGTTGCTGTGCTGGCGGAACGTGTTAAGCACGGCCTCGCTGGTTTCGAACAGGGCGGCATAGGCTGCCGCCGCGGCGGTATCACCGCTCAGCATCCTGCCCTTCAGGGCTCTGGCGAGGTCTTGCGTGGCCGCCTCATAGGCCTCAATGGCAGCGGCGCCTTCGGTCGAGCTGATCGAATAGGCGCGGAAGTTGCCGTTCTCGAGACTTAATTTGGTGGCTGCCTCGATGCGCCCCTTATATCGGGTCAACAGGTCGGCGAGGCTTGGCAGTTTGGCCCTTACGTCCGGGTTGGTGACTCGTTGATCGAGCTGGGCATAGAGCTCATCGAGCTGCTGCAAGCGGGTGTTGACTTGCTGAGCGCGCGTCTGCATCTGCTCGGGCTCGTCGCTCAAGAACAATTCGCGCACGGAGGCTCCGACCCCCTGCAGGTTCGTCTGCATGGTGTTAACCGTCACCACGTTTGGGACGCGCGTGCCGACGACGGTCGTCATCATGCCATTGAGTTGCCCGAGATTTTGCAGGGCGATATACATGCTGCCCGCCGACAAGGCCACGACGACGGTAAAGACCGTTGCCAGCTTGGCTTTAATGGTAAGTCTCATTGCATAGACCTTTCTTCTGATGTCTGAGACGCCGTTCTGGCGCCCTGGGTTTCGAAAATTCGTCCGAGATCGGGGATGATGATGAAGCCGCCATTGCGCTTGCCGATGCCGCGCACGAAATCGGCGCGCCAGCGCATGCCGACGCGGGGTGCTTCCTCGATGGAGGCAGCCTCGATGTCGGTAACGTCATGGACCTTGTCGGCCAGCACGCCGGCAATGGTGGGTTCGCCGTCGATCTCGACCTCCATGACGACGATGCGCGTATCCTGGTCCGGCTCGGGCCGGTCCATGCCGAACATCACGCGCAGATCCGCCAGCGGCACGACGCGGCCGCGCACATTGATCAGCCCGGCGACAAACAAGGGCGCATGGGGCACTTCGGTGATCGGCACCAGATCAAGGATTTCGCGCACGCTTTCGGCCTCGATGGCGAAAAGCTCGTCCTGCAGGCGCAGCGTCAGGGCTTTCATGGGCCCGCTCTTGAACGCTTTCATGCGGCTTTCCCTTCGGCTTTGCGATCGACATAGGTCTGCCCGAACCCGACCAGATGGGCGGTGTCCAAGATGAGCGCGACGGTGCCATCGCCCAGGATGGTGGCGCCCGAAAAGGACTTGATGGGCGAATGGAGCTTGGAGAGCTGCTTGATCACGGTCTGGTTGTTGCCGATGATCTGATCGACCACGAGGCCGACGCGGCCATCGCCCGAGGAGACGATCACCACTTTCTGGTGTGGCTCGGGGGGCGCCGTGGTGTCGAACACTTCACGCAGGCGCAGGAAGGGCACGAGGCTGCCGCGGATATCGAGGAAATTGCGGCCACGCGCGTTGGCTTCGACCCCGTCGGGCAGTTCGACGCATTCCTCGACCGCGGACAAGGGAATGGTGTAGCGCCCGGTGCCGACCCGCACCAGCATGCCATCGATGATGGCCAGGGTCAGGGGCAGGCGCAGGGTCATGGCGGAGCCGGCGCCGGGCTTGGTGGTGACATCGATGCTGCCGCGCAGCCCATCGATGGTGCGCTTGACCACGTCCATGCCGACGCCGCGGCCGGAGAGCGAGGTGACCTCTCTGGCGGTGGAAAATCCCGGCGCGAAGATCAGCTGGTTGAGTTCCTGCTCGGTCAGCTTGGTTTCGGGCGTGATCAGGCCGTTTTCCTCGGCCTTGGCACGAATGCGCTCGGCATTGAGGCCGGCGCCGTCGTCGGACACCGAAATGGCCACCTCGGCGCCGGCATAAACAGCCGACAGCCGGACGGTGCCCTTGGCGGGCTTGCCGGCGGCGAGACGTTTTTCGGGATTTTCGAGGCCGTGGTCGACGGCGTTGCGGATCAGGTGAACCAGGGGATCGGCCAGGCGCTCGATCATGGTCTTGTCGAGTTCGGTATCCTCGCCGGTGGTGATGAACTCGATATCCTTGTCGAGGTCGCGGCTCAGATCGTGCACGAGCCGGCGGAAGCGGGAGAATAGGGTGCCGATGGGCACCATGCGGATGCCCATGGTGGTATCGCGCAGGCCCGAGGACAGCCGTTCGAGCTCTTCGGCGATGGTCTTGAGATTGCCGTCCTGGCTCATGGCGGCGATCTGGGTCAGGCGGGCCTGGGCGATCACGAGTTCGCCGACGCGGTCCATCAGTTCGTCGAGCCGTTCGGCATCGACGCGCATGGAGGAGGACGCGGTTTTTTCCTTTTCAGCAACAGCAGTAGCAGCTGGAGCCTCAGCCACGGCCGGCGCCGGCGCCGTGTTGCCCTTGGCAGGCTTGGACGCAGCAGGTTTGGCAGCAACCGGGGCGGGCGTGGCGGCTTCAGGCTCGCTGCCTTCCAGCTTTTCGATGCTGAGTTCCATGCCATCGCGCAGGAACATGAACACATCGTCGATGGCGGCCCTGGGGTCCTCGGGGGTGGTCAGATCGACCTGCCAGCCCAGATAGCATGTTTCGGGATCGATGACGTCGAGCGTGGGCACTGTGTCGGTCAGCGCGAGGATGGTGCAAGGACCGATAGCGGCAATTTCCTCGAGCAGCAGCAGCGGGTTGGTGCCATAGACCAGAGCATCGCCGGGCAGGCGGAACCGGATGCGCCAAGTGGCGGGGAGGTTGGTACTGGCTGGCGCCGGGGGCGCGGGCAGGTCCAGGTCGAGCGCGATGACGGCGCCTTCGGGTGCCGGAGCGTCTGTACCATCGATGACGGCGCGCAGGGCATCCAGGATCGCCTCGCCGCCGGCCAGCTTGCTGTCGGGCTGCTCGATCAGCTTGTGGATGTGATCCTTGGCATCGAGCGCCACTTCGATCAAGGCAGGCGTCGCCACGGTCTGGCCCTTGCGCACCTGGTCGAACGCCGTCTCGAACTCATGCACGAAGGTGGCGACGGCGGTGAAGCCGAACATGGCGCCCGAGCCCTTGATGGTGTGCAGGGCGCGAAAGGTAGAATTGATCAGATCGCTGTTGGCGGGGTTCTGTTCGAGATCGAGCAGGCCCTGCTCAAGCTGTTCGAGCAGTTCGCGGGCTTCCTGGCGGAAGGTTTCGGTGGGATCGGGGAAGCTCATGCGCCGGTAACCTTCTTGATGACGGCCAATAGCTGGTCCTGCTTGAAGGGCTTGACGATCCATCCCGTGGCGCCGGCTTCCTTGGCCTGGCGCTTGAGCTCCTCATCGGACTCGGTGGTCAAAAGGATGATCGGCACGCCCTTGCTGGAGGGGTGCTGGCGGTATTTGCGGATGAATTCGATGCCGTTCATCACCGGCATGTTCAAATCGGTGATCACGGCGTGAACCGTGCTGCCGATGGCCTTGGCATAGCCGTCGGCGCCGTTGATAGCCTCGATGACGTCGTGGCCAGCCGAGCTGAGGGTCATCACCACCATCTGCCGGATGGAGGCGCTGTCATCGATGGTGAGGATGGTCTTGGTCATGCTGGCTGTTCCGTCGCTGGGGTGCCCGTCCAAAACTCGCCTTCGGGGGTGCGCGCCGTGCCGTCGGCACCGACAAAGCCGGCCTGGAGCAGAAGCCGGCGCAGTGCGCCGTCCGGCGGCGCACGCAGCAGCAGGGTCTTGCCCGATGCCAGTGCGCTCTTGCGGGCGGAGACAAGAAGCTGAATGATGCTGGTATCGATACTGGTCAGCGTGTCGGTCACGACAGTAATCGTCGAGTGCTCAACCAAGGCCTGGCGCAGCAGGCCGGCGATATCCTGCACATTGCGCAGGCCGGTATCGCCGCTGAGCGTAAGTATGTGGGTGCTATTACCGGTCATGGCAATAACCGGATGGCAAGACTGATGAAACTGGCATTGTACTTTCTACCGCAATAGATGTTGGGAAGCGGACGCGTTTTTTCCAATTGTTTCTAGACTCTTAAAATTCTTTCCATTCGCTGCACTAAGTTTTAGCTGTTGTGGCCCATTCCCATCGGTCACATGACTTAAGTTATAGTAAGTTGATTAATTGCGCGTTACCAATGTACGATCGTTTGGTACAGCCAGAATAGTAATTCTTCAGGAAATATTGTTTGTATTGTTTTGAGTCTTGCTTTGTTTCATGCCGCGCCTGGAGAATCCGCTCGACCGGCAGGGGAGTCATCGATTCAAGATTGGGAGTCACCTCGCGTAAATACGACGAGATATACTGTAAGTAAACTGGTGAGATTTGTTTTTGCATTGACGTGGCGAAGTCGAGTATTGCAGCAGTCAAGGATGGTGCCATGAAAATGCCACGATAGCGCGAGGAATGCGAACGAGTTTGCGGCCATTGTATTGCCGGGCCGGCAGGCCTAGGCGCTGACGGCCTGGGGACAGGGTTGGCCGTGCATGACAAGCTGGATTTCGGCCCACTGGTTGCGGAAGGCGGCGACGCAATCGGGATCGAAATGGGTGCCGCTGCAGCCGATGATTTCGGCATAGGCCTTGTCGATGGGCCAGGCCGGTTTGTAGGGTCGCTCGGAGCAGAGGGCGTCAAAGACGTCGGCGATGGCGACGACGCGCGCCTCGATCGGGATATCGTCACCCGAGAGCCTGTCGGGATAGCCGGTGCCATCCCAGCGTTCGTGGTGGCTTTGGGCGATCAGTTCGGCGGTGTGGATCAGGTCGGACGAGCCGTTTTCCAGGATGCGGGCACCGATCGTCACATGCTCGCGCATGATCGCCATTTCCTCGGGCGTCAGCCGGCCAGGCTTGGACAGGATGGCATCGGGTATGGCGATCTTGCCGATATCGTGCAACGGGGCAGCCAGGTAAATGGTGCGGCAGCGCTGCGGGCTGAGGCCAATGCCGGTTGCGATGAGCTGGCTGATCAGGGCGACGCGCGAGACGTGCTCGCCGGTGTCGCCATCGCGATATTCAATGGCGCGGGCCAGCCGCCAGATGACATCTTCTTCACGTTCGAGCAGATGCCGGGTGGCGCGCTCGACCTCGCGCGACAGCCAATTGGCGCGGTCGGCCAGTTCCACCTGGGCCTGGCGCAAAGCCAGCAGGTTGACCACGCGCGCCTGCAGTTCGGTGGGATCGAACGGCTTGTTGATGAAATCGGTGGCGCCGGCGCGGAAGGCCTCCAGCCTGATGGTCTTGTCGATATCGGAGGTAACCATGACGATGGGCACCAGGCGATAATGGTCGCTGGCGCGCAGGGCGGCGGTGAACTCGACACCGTCCATTCCGGGCATGATGTGATCGACCAGCAGCAGATCGTATTGCACGGTTTGCGTGCGCTGCAGGGCTTCGAGCGGATGCTGGCAGGTGTCGATCCGGGCGTCGACGCCTTGGCCGACGATCGTGCTGATCATCGCCAGGCTAGACCGGCTATCGTCAACGATAAGCACGCGCATGTGTGGCCCTTGTACCTGTTGGGAAAACAATAGGATCAACCCATTATTTGAATCCTAATTCAACCGTGACTGCCGCCGGCGATAACGGGCAAGGCGAAACAGCGTTTCCAAGCGGTTACGGAGCGTGTGGCGAGCCCTGTTACCGCACAGCGCGTGCTGGTCATGCTGTCGCACTTTGGTGTGCAATGCTCTAGACTTGCGAAAAGCAAATCGGGGCGTTCATGCACAAGATCATCGCGCAACTGGAGGAAAAACGGGCGCAGGCGCGCTTGGGTGGCGGGCAAAAACGGATCGATGGTCAACATGCCAAGGGCAAGTTGACGGCGCGCGAGCGGCTCGACGTGCTGCTCGATCCGGGGAGCTTTGAGGAATACGACATGTTCGTGACCCATCGGGCAACCGATTTCGGCATGGCCGACACGATCATCCCCGGCGACGGGGTAGTTACGGGCTGGGGCACGATCGATGGGCGCATGGTTTATGTGTTCTCCCAGGATTTTACCGTGTTCGGGGGCTCGCTCAGCGAGACTCATGCCAAGAAGATTTGCAAGATCATGGACCTGGCCATGCAAAATGGCGCGCCGGTGATCGGGCTCAACGATAGTGGTGGCGCGCGTATTCAGGAGGGCGTGGCCTCGCTTGGCGGCTATGCCGACGTGTTCTGGCGCAATGTGCAGGCCTCGGGCGCCGTGCCACAGATCTCGGTCATCATGGGGCCGTGTGCCGGTGGCGCAGTCTATTCCCCGGCGATGACCGACTTCATCTACATGGTCCGGGACACCAGCTACATGTTCGTGACCGGTCCGGACGTGGTCAAGACGGTGACCAATGAGGTGGTGACGGCGGAGGAACTTGGCGGGGCGGGGACGCATACCAAGGTGTCGGCGGTGGCGGATGCGGCGTTCGACAACGACATCGAGACGCTGCTCGAAGTGCGGCGGCTGTTCGGCTTCCTGCCGCAGGCGGCGGGGCAAAAGGCGCCGCGTATGGCCGGCCATGACCTGGTCGATCGCAACGATGCGTCGCTTGACAGCATCATCCCCGACAGCGCCAACAAGCCCTATGACATGGCCGAGGTGATCCTCAAGATCGCCGACGAGGGGGAGTTCCTCGAACTGCAAAAGGAGCATGCCGGCAATATCCTGGTTGGGTTCATCCGAATGGATGGGGAAAGCGTGGGCGTGGTGGCCAACCAGCCGCTGGTGCTGGCAGGCTGCCTCGATATCAATGCGGCAAGGAAGGCAGCCCGGTTCATCCGGTTTTGCGACAGCTTCGAAATACCGATTCTAACGCTTGTCGACGTGCCGGGGTTTTTGCCGGGCGTGGCGCAGGAATATGGCGGGATCATCAAGCACGGGGCCAAGCTGTTGTTCGCCTATGCCGAGGCGAGCGTGCCGCTGGTGACGGTGATTACGCGCAAAGCCTATGGCGGGGCTTATGACGTGATGGCGAGCAAGCATATCAAAGCGGATGTGAACTACGCCTGGCCATCCGCGGAGATTGCGGTGATGGGGGCCAAGGGGGCGACGGAAATCCTCTATCGCTCCGAACTCGGTGACAAGGAGCGGATCGCCCAGCGCACGGCGGAGTACGAGGCACGGTTCGCCAACCCGTTCGTGGCGGCCGAGCGGGGATTCATCGACGACGTGATCATGCCGCATGGAACAAGGCGGCGGGTGATCAGGGCGTTTTCGACGTTGCGGAACAAGCAGCAGAGCATGCCGAAGAAGAAGCATGGGAATATTCCGTTGTGAGGGGGAATAATGCCGACGGTGTTTCGTTGGAAAGGCTATCGTTTTTTCTGGTATCAAGCTGATGGCGCGGAACCGCCGCATGTTCACATCTGGAAAGATGGCATGGAATGCAAATCTGGCTGATGAACGTCGAAATAGCCTTTAATCGCGGTCATGCGCCGATTGAGCTAAGAAGCCTTGTGGCCGTTGTCGAGGAAAACCGCGCCCATCTTTTGGAGGTTTGGCATGACAATTTTGGACGGTGAAATCGATGGGCAGGCTCCGGTATCGGCCTGGTGCGACGATGTCAGTCTGCATGTGAAACTTGCGGATGGCCGCGAGATTGCGACTCCGCTGTGGTGGTATCCCGTCTTATGGGCGGCGAGCCATCAGCAGCGCAACGCGATGGAACTCATGTTTAGTGGCATTCACTGGCCCGACCTTGATGAGGACCTCAGCATCGCCGGCATGTTGCGAGGATGGAAATCGCCCGCAGCGCGTCGTCCCCGTATTGCGGCCGAGTAAATGTTCTCAAAACTGCTCATCGCCAACCGGGGCGAGATTGCTTGCAGAGTGATCAAGACGGCCAAGCGGATGGGGATCGCCACGGTGGCGGTCTATTCCGATGCCGATCGCGAGGCGTTGCATGTGCGCATGGCCGATGAGGCGGTGCATATCGGGGCGTCGGCGGCCCAGGACTCCTACCTCTCGATCGACAAGATCATTGCGGCCTGCCGGGAGACCGGCGCCGAGGCGGTGCATCCGGGCTATGGGTTTTTGAGCGAAAACCCGAAATTTGCCGAGGCGTTGGAGGTGGCGGGGATCACGTTCGTGGGACCGCCGGTCAAGGCGATCGAGGCGATGGGGGACAAGATCACCGCCAAGAAGCTGGCGGCAGCGGCGGGGGTGTCGACCGTGCCGGGGCACATGGGGCTGATCGCCGATGCGGACGAGGCGGTGACGATCGCGCGGCAGGTTGGCTATCCGGTGATGATCAAGGCTTCTGCCGGTGGTGGCGGCAAGGGCATGCGCATCGCTTTCGATGATGCCGAGGCGCGCGAAGGATTCGAGCGGAGCAAGTCGGAGGCGGCGAGTTCGTTTGGCGATGATCGTATCTTCATCGAGAAATTCGTTACCCAGCCGCGGCATATCGAGATCCAGCTCATCGGGGACCAGCATGGCAACGTGCTCTATCTCAACGAGCGCGAATGCTCTATCCAGCGCCGCAACCAGAAGGTGATCGAGGAGGCGCCGTCGCCTTTCCTTGACGAAGCGACGCGCAGGGCGATGGGCGAGCAGGCGGTCGCGCTGGCCAAGGCGGTGGGCTATACCAGCGCGGGCACAGTGGAATTCATCGTCGATGGGGAGCGCAAGTTCTATTTTCTCGAGATGAATACGCGGTTGCAGGTGGAACATCCGGTGACCGAATTGATTACCGGGCTCGATCTGGTGGAATTGATGCTGCGCGTCGCGAGTGGAGAGGCACTGCCACTGAGCCAGGATCAGGTTCAGCTCAATGGCTGGGCGATGGAGAGCCGGCTCTATGCCGAGGACCCGTATCGCAACTTTTTGCCCTCCACCGGCCGGCTGACACGGTATCGGCCGCCGCCGGAAGTCAGCCCAGTGTTCGGAACCGATGGTCTGAACATGATGCTGATGGAAGACTGGGAAGCTGAACAACAAAAGCCGCGAGTGCGCAACGACACCGGCGTATTCGAAGGGGGCGAAATCTCCACGTTTTACGATCCCATGATTGCCAAGCTTTGCACTTGGGCCCCGACACGGCTGGAGGCCATCGATACAATGGCGGCGGCGCTCCACGCATTCGAGGTCGAGGGCGTTCGCAACAATCTGCCATTTCTGTCGGCAATAATGGACCAAGACCGCTTCCGCGAGGGGCGCCTCACCACCGGCTATATCGCCGACGAATTTCCTGAGGGGTTTCAAGGGCCGACGCTGGCAGATGGGCATTTGTTCGAGGTGGTCGGCTGCGCCGTCATGATGGCGCTGGTCGAAGCGGAACGCCATGGTCAGATTGTCCGGACACCGCTTGGCGGCAGCCACAACGAGAGTTTTGGCGAATGGGTCGTCGTTGTTGGAGGTCGCCAAATCCAGACTTCGGCTCGCCGTGTCGATCCGGATGGCTATTGGGAGCTGGGCTACCTCGACAGTGCGCCTTTGGTTGACCGGTTTATCTGGGCGCCGGGCGACAGGCTTGCGCGGATCGAATGGCATACGCAGCAGCTCAGCATCCTCAAGGTCAATCCTACCACGTCCGGCTGCCGCATCCGCTATCGCGGTGCCGATTTGAAGGTCATGGTGGTACGCCCGCATATTGCGGCGCTGTTGCCGCTGATGCCGGTCAAGGTGGCGCCCGACATGAGCCGGTTCCTGTTGTGCCCGATGCCAGGGCAGGTGGTGCGGATCGATGTGGTGGAGGGCGATATCGTTGAGGACGGACAGGTTCTGGCGGTGGTCGAGGCGATGAAAATGGAGAACGTGCTGAAAGCCGAGAAGCGGGCGCGGGTCAGCAAGGTGCACGTGGCGGCAGGGGCGGCGCTGGCGGTGGATCAGGTGATGGTGGAGTTCGAGGCGGTGTGATGCGCGACAAGCCCAACTTTGCCCATTGGGCTGCCCTGGCGCAAACGGAATTGCGCGACGCGCCGGTCGCCTCGCTTGACCGCGACTATGGCGACATTCCGGTCAAGCCCGTCTATTTCGGCGAGGATGCCGAAGTGCCGGGGGTCGAGCCGTTCACGCGGGGGGTCCGCGCGACGATGTATGCGAACCGGCCTTGGACCATTCGGCAATATGCGGGATTTTCAACGGCACGGGAGAGCAATGCGTTTTATCGGCAGGCGCTGGAACGCGGGCAGAAGGGGCTGTCGGTGGCGTTCGACCTGGCGACGCATCGCGGCTATGACAGCGACCATCCGCGGGTAATCGGGGATGTCGGCAAGGCCGGGGTCGCCATCGATACTGTCGAGGACATGAAAACGCTGTTCGATGGCATTCCGCTCGATCAGATGAGCGTTTCCATGACCATGAACGGGGCGGTTATACCGGTTCTGGCAATGTTCATCGTCGCGGCCGAGGAGCAGGGGGTGGGCCAGGCCCAGCTCGAAGGCACGATCCAGAACGACATCCTCAAGGAGTTCATGGTCCGCAACACCTATATCTATCCGCCCGAGCCCTCGATGCGCATCGTCGGCGACGTCATCGCCCATACGGCGCGGCAGATGCCCAAATTCAATTCGATCTCCATTTCGGGCTACCACATGCACGAGGCCGGGGCGACCGCGGTGCAGGAGCTGGCCTATACGCTGGCCGACGGGATGGAGTATGTGCGGGCGGCGCAGGCGCGGGGATTAAATATCGACCAGTTTGCCGGGCGGCTGAGCTTTTTTTTCGGCATCGGCATGAATTTCTTTCTCGAGGTGGCCAAGTTGCGGGCGGCGCGGCAGCTGTGGAGCGAGATCATGACGGGGCTGGGGGCCAGGGACCCCCGATCAAAGATGTTGCGTACCCATTGCCAGACGTCGGGCGTGTCGCTCACCGAGCAGGACCCGCACAACAACATCGTGCGCACAACGATCGAGGCGCTGGCGGCGGTGCTGGGGGGCACGCAGAGCCTGCATACCAATTCGTTCGACGAGGCGATCGCGTTGCCGACCGAGTTTTCCAGCCGGATCGCGCGCAATACGCAATTGATTTTGCAGCATGAATCGCGGGTGACGGACGTGGTCGATCCGCTGGGCGGGTCCTACTACATCGAGGCGCTGACGGCGGAGCTGGTGGCGGGTGCCAAGCGGCTGATCGGGGAGACCGAAGCGCAGGGTGGGATGACGCGGGCGGTGCAGGCCGGAGGGCCGAAGCTGCGGATCGAAACGGCGGCGGCACAGCGGCAGGCGCGGGTGGATCGCCGCGAGGACGTGATCGTGGGCGTCAACCGCTATCGGCTCGATGTCGAGGAGACGATCGCGGTGCGCGACATCGACAATGCCAGGGTGCGCGAGGAGCAGATCGCGCGGCTGGCGGCGGTACGGCGGGGGCGCGAGGAGGCCAAATGCCAGTCGCTACTGTCGGCATTGCGGGAATTTGCGGCCAAGGACGAGGGTAATCTGCTGGAGGCGGCGATCGAGGCGGCGCGGGCGCGGGCCAGCCTGGGCGAGATCAGCGCGGCGCTGGAAGACGTGTTCGGGCGCCATGTCGCGGAAATGCAGATGGTAACCGGGGTCTACGCCGAGGGTTATGCCGGGGACGCCGAATATGATGCCATTGCGGCCCATATCGCCGGCTTCAAGGCGGCGCGGGGGCGGGCGCCATCGATCCTGATCGCCAAGATGGGGCAGGATGGCCATGACCGGGGCGCCAAGGTGATCGCATCGGCGTTTGCCGACCTGGGATTCGCCGTGCAGCTGGGGCAATTGTTCGAGACGGCGCCGGAAGTGGCGGCGCGGGTCGAGCAATTGGGAGTCGATGCGGTTGGGGTGTCGTCGCTGGCGGCGGGACACAAGACGCTGGTGCCCGAATTGATCGGGGCGCTCGGCGACCGGGGGCTGGGCGAGATCACGGTCATCGTCGGCGGGGTCATACCGGAGCGGGACTACGATTTTCTGTTCGACGCCGGCGTGGCGGCAATCTTTGGCCCAGGCACCAATGTGCTGTCGGCGGCCTATGCGGTGCTGCGCCAAATCGAAGGAAAACTGAGCAACCGGTAACGGCGCGACGCCGCCTGCAGGCCACAGGAAACCGTGCAGGCCGGAATGGTGGAGCTGAGCTCCACCGAACGGATGTTCGTGGGTGTTTGCAGACGTCCATGTTTCCTAGGGGTTTAGCCTGGACACCGTGAACAGGTGTTCTTGTAGCGTTCGCCGATGTTCGCTATCATCCGCGTTGTAAAGTGGGGATGAAAGTGGGGAAGGCATGGCGCGCTCGCTGAACAAGCTGTCCGAAGTTGGCGTCCGCGCGGCAAAGAAGCCTGGCCGTCATAGCGATGGCGGCGGCCTCTATCTCAACGTCTCTACCAGCGGCGGAAAATCGTGGGTGTTCATGTGGACGCCAGCAGGCGGCAAGCGCCGCGAGATGGGTCTTGGCGCCTATCCCACCGTCACATTGGCCAAGGCCAGGGCGCTCGCCATCAACCACCGCGTAGACATCGCCGAAGGCCGCGACCCGATCGCCGAGCGTGACCAGACGCCCGAGCCCACCTTCGGCGAGGCCGCCGACCAGTTCATGGAGTCAATCAAGTCCGAGTGGACGAACGACAAGCATGGCGAGCAGTGGAAGCACACCGTCAAGGTGCGCTGCGCCTCGATCCGGGGCTTGCGGGTTTCCGCCATCGGCGCCGACCATGTGCTGAAAGTCCTGCGGCAGCCGGTGAAGACGAAGTACCGGGGGGTCGAGAAGAGCGGTGAATTCTGGTTGCTGATGCCGGAAACCGCAACCCGGGTGCGCAACCGCATCGAGCGCATTCTCGACTACTGCCGGACTAAGGGGTGGCGCACTGGCGAAAACCCTGCGCGCTGGAGAGGTCATCTGGCCCACCTGCTGCCCAAGCCCGCTACGTTGATCCGCGGGCACCAGCCAGCGATGCCCTATCAAGAGGTCCCCACCTTCATGAAGAGGCTGCGCGCCCAGAATGGTCTGCCGGCGCGGGCTGCGGAATTCACCATCTTGAACATGCTGCGGTCCAACGAGGTGCTGGGCGCCGAATGGCCAGAGTTCGACCTGGTCGGCAAGTTTTGGACGATTCCGAAAGAACGGATGAAAATGGGCAAGGAACATACCGTGCCGCTTTCTGAACGGGCTGTCGAAATCATGGAAGAGCTCAAGGCCGCCGGCACAAACCACCGTTTCGTCTTCCCTGGCCAGCCTCGCAAGTCCGATGGCGAAGAGCGCCCGCTTTCGAACATGGCCATGCTGATGCTTATTCGCCGAATGGGGTACGGCATCACCATGCACGGCTTCAGATCTTCGGCGCGTGACTGGGCTGGTGATGAAACGCCGTTTCCTCGCGAGATTGTGGAACACGCACTGGCCCACCAGGTCGGCGACAGTGTCGAGGCTTCTTACCGGCGCATGACTGCGCTGATGAAGCGTCGCGTGCTCATGCAAGCATGGTCGGACTACTGCTATCCACCGCAAGGCTCGAACGTGGTCTCGATCAAGGGCGGGTCGGCGGCTTGATCATGCTCCCGACCGTTACGTTCGACCTCTCGCGCCCACGAATGAGCTTGTTTGAGGCTGCTCTGTTCTTTGTGCGCCGCGGCCATAGCGGGCCGCTGATGGAGGATTTTGACACCGCGACGATCGACCCGCTGTTCCGCCTGTTCGATGATGGCGTCGTCGCTGTCACAGGAATTCGTGCCGGTAGTTCGATCGTTGAGAATGTGACCGGCTGCTGGCGCACCGCGACGTGTGGCGACCTGCGCATTGCGAAACCCAACCTTGTCTTTCTTGAAGCAGATCCAAGCGCCCCCCTCGGCAGCTATGTCACGCCTGCCGGCGCCAGGAGCCCTCTCTGGACGCACCTGGAGGTTTCAACGGGCGAAATGGTCGCGGTTTTTGAGGGCGCGCCGGCGGACCTCGTTTCCGCCTTCAACGCCCTGGACGAGCAGATCGAGAAGCCGAGCGTCCCCAAACGGGGCTATGCCGCCGGGATTGAGGCGGCCATGTCGGCGTTGTGGCCGGAAGGCCTGCCGGATGCCCTTCCCGTGAAAGAGCGGGACGACGCCCTCTTCGAAGAAATGAAACGCCAGGGCACCACGACCAAGACCGAAATTGATCCGGTCACGTTCCGGCGATATTTCCGTCAACGCAGCAAGTCGCGAGGCGACAACTAGCGACAGTTGCGGACAGGTCCAGAGTTGTCGGCTGACCGCCCGCGTTCGTGTGCTTAATGAGGAAGTCGCCCCGCCATTTACCGGCGGTGCCTGCCTGGCCAGATCGCCAGCGGGATGCGACCCATGACCCCGAGTATCAAGGCCTACCCACTTCCTCAGTTCTGCCAGATCGCCGGCATTGGCCGCACGAAGGCTTACGAGGAGATCAACGCCGGCCGTCTCAAGGCCCGCAAATCCGGCGTCCGCACCATCATCCTCGCCGAGGACGCCGAAGCCTGGCTGAACAGCCTTCCCGAGCTTTCGCCCAAGGCCGCCTGATCCAGCAACCCCCCAAAAGATTGGGGGCTAAGCCCTGGCAGGCCGCCCCCGGAAAGATTTGAGAATGTCTGTTTACCACCGAGCGGGCGCTTCCCGCAACATCCGCATTCCGTCTAACTCTTCCTGCCGCGAGCCCGAACTGACCAAGGGCGGCTCGATCATCAAGCGTCGGCGCCCAAACTGGTCCGCAAGCCTTTGCAATGCCGTCGCCGTTCTTGCCGGTATCGGACAGGAGGTGCGCCATGCCGGCTAAGCTCACGCTATCCGCTGTCATCAGCCAGCCCACCGGCGACATCATCGTCACCGAAAAGGGCCGCCGCGCCTGGGCCCTGCTCCACCTCATCAATGCCGGCGCCAAGGGCTGTACGCCGATCGACAATCCCGGCCCACGGTGGTCTGGATATGTTCACCGCCTCCGCGGCAATGGCTTTGTGATCGAGACGATCAACGAGGACCACGCCGGCAGCTTCTCCGGGCACCACGCTCGGTATCGCCTGCACTCTAATGTCGTCGTATCCGGCGGCAACCTGGCCGAATGGTTGGCCAGCGACGAAGGTCGCCGTGAATTCCCCCGCCATGAGTTTTTCGGGAGGGCCGCGGCATGAGCGAGCCCATTACGCCCGAAATGCAATTCCTCATGGACGTTGGGAAAACTGCCGCTGGCTGCGCCGATGACTACTTCCAGGCCGTGGCGAACCTCCCCGAGGAGGCGCCTGAAGAGGTGTGGGCGGCCCATTGGGAGGCCGCCTGGGGAACCATAAATCAGCACATCCCGGAAATGTGTCGCCGGTTGGGCTTCGACCCCTTGACCGCCGATCTCGTCCTGGAGTGTGCGCTCGACGCGTTCCAGCACCGCTTCGACACGGTCAATGAGGCCATCATCGAACGCAACGGGAGGAAGGCAAATTGACCAGCACAGCCTTCGTCGCCGAAATCGAGCAGAACCTGTTGGGCGCCATCCTGAGTGGTGGCGACCATCGTCCGACGCTAGCTCGGCTCACGCCTGAGCACTTCCTCGAGCCTGCCCACGCCGAAATCTATCGGCTCTGCTGCGCCGCCCAGGATCAGTACGGGACCACGACCTTGCCGACCGTGATCAAGATGGCGTCGCAAGAGTTCGTGCAGGGTTTTGCGGATCGCAGCGGCACTCCGCTTGGGCCGTACCTTGCCGGCATGGTCACGACCACGCCGTTCGACGTGCGAAACATCAAAGGCGGCGCCCGCGCCGTCCTCAGCCAGTGGGCTCGGATCGGGCTCAAGACCGAAGCCGAGGCCCTGGCGCTGGCCGCGTCAGACCCATCGACCAATCCGGCCGAGCTGGCGCGTGTCATCGTCTCCCGTGCCGATGAGATTGCCAGCCATCTGCGGACCAGCGGGCGCACCAATACGCGCCAGACCTTTGCCGAGGCCGCCCAGGACGCCCTTACCGCCTCGCTTGAGGCCAAGGTGCGGCAGGGCCTCACCGGCATCACTACCGGCCTGCTCGACCTCGACCGGGCAACCGGCGGACTGCAACGCCGTGACCTGATCCTGCTCGGCGCCAGGCCGTCGATGGGCAAGACCACGCTCGGCACGTCCATTGCTCGGTTCGCTGCCGCCAGTGGCGTCGGCGTCGGTGTGTTCTCGCTCGAAATGGATAGCGCCAAGCTCGCGGCGCGAATGGTATCGGATCTTGCCCATTCGGATGGCAAGCGCATTCCATACCAAGATTTCATCGCCGGCCGCCTCACCGACGACCAGGAGGATGCCGCCGCGGCAGCGCTGGAAAAGTATGCCAGCCTGCCGATCCTGTTGGACGATGCCAGCAATCTCACCATTGCCGAAATCCGAGCCAAGACCGAGACCATGCTGGAAGATGCGCATGACCGTGGTGTGCCGTTGGGTTTGCTCATTCTCGACCATCTAGGCAAGGTGAAGCCATCCGCCCGCTATGCCGGCAACCGCAACAATGAAGTGGGCGAAGTCACTGACGGGCTAAAGGCCCTGGCCCGTGAATTTGACCTGTCGGTGCTGTTGCTCTCGCAGCTCTCGCGCCAGGTTGAGAGCCGGGACGATAAACGCCCGGTCCTGTCGGACCTGCGCGACTCCGGCAACATCGAGCAGGACGCCGACGCGGTGCTGTTCCTGCATCGGCAGGCCTACTATCTGGAGCGCGCTGAACCTGCAGATCCAGACGAACGGATCGAATGGCAGTCCAAACTGGACGCCTGCCGGAACCGTGGTGAGCTGGCCATCGGCAAGCAGCGAAACGGCCCCTGCGTCACCATTGATCTCCACATCGACATCGCCTGTTCCGCCGTCCGCAACGCGGCCAGGAGTTTCTAGCCATGGCTCAATTTCCCGCTCTTCCGCTCTGGACCGACGCGTACTTGGCGGACACCCGCCACCTTTCCGCTGAACAGCATGGCGCTTACCTCCTATTGCTGATGGAAGCATGGCGCCGTCCGTCCTGTTCCCTGCCTGACGACGATGAGATGCTGGCACGGCTAGCCTGCATGAATACCGAGCGCTGGGCGTTCAATCGGGACATCGTGATGGCATTCTGGAAACTCGATGGCCGCAAAAAAGAATGGACGCAATCAAGGCTCACTGACGAGCGCTCTTATGTGGCCCAGAAAAGCCGTTCGCAGAGGGACAAAGCTGCAAGCCGTTGGAAACGCGACAAAAAAGATGATGCCGCGGCAATGCCGGAAGGTATGCCGGAACCTATGCCGGAAGCATGCCCGGACGATGCCCCCACACCCACACCCACAGTAAGAGAAGATACTAACGTATCTACTTTGTCCGAACCTGCGGTTGCGGACCTCGGGCGAACGAAGGCGGGCAAGCGGAAGGGGAACGGCTATACCCCTGAATACGAAGTGTTCTGGCGGGCCTATCCCTCGACCGAAGGCCAATCCAAGCTGAACGGCTTCAAGGCATGGCAGCAGCTTTCCGCTGACCATCAGGCCCAGGCCATGACCTCGCTTCCAGCATATGCCGCGCTGCTGAAGCGCGAGGAAGGCCGGAAGGTCAAGCACGTCCAAGGCTTCCTCAGTGGTCGCATGTTCGAGACCCTGGGCAGTGCCGCCATCACCGAGCTTGAAACGCCGATGCAATGGCAGAAGCGCCTCGGTCACGCCCGGGCCCGGCGCGAGTGGTTTCCGGCGAAATGGGGCCCGGCGCCCGGCGCCGATGGCTGCCGAGTACCGGGTGACCTGCTGAAACCTGGGGATGGCGAGGGCTGGCAAGTTACGCGCGCAGCATAGAACGAACAGCAGCGGCCACGGCCGAACGGCGGCGGTAAGTATATGAAATCATTGGCAAATCAGACGTTATTCGGTAACTTGGCGACACTGATGGAGAGGTCCATGGCCATGAAATCCAATCGCTTCGCTTCCGCCCCCAATATGGACGAGCGCATCGTCGTCGCCGTGCCTGCCCACGTGAAAGCCAAGCTGTTTGAAACCGCCGTCGAGCGCGGTCTGTCTGCTTCGGTGCTGGTGAGGCAGGCGCTCTCCCAATTCGTGCAGCCGATGGTGTGAGCGTGACGATGTGCATCACCGTCGCCATGCTGACGGACCCACGCCTTACCTGGGCTCTGGCCGAATGGAATGAAGCGAACATGACGCCGACCCAGCGGGAAATCCTCACCGTGGGCCGGGCGGCCCTTCATCGCTATATGGCCGAGGCCAAGGTGGTTCCGTATTCCACTTTCCAGCGGCGCCGGTCCGAACGTTCGGGGAAGGACCAGCCTTGACCGCTCCAACTTTTCCATGGCCGATCGCCCGGCATTTCGATGCCGACCGGCTTAACCGGATCGCCAATCATCCGGACGTCAGGCCGTGGGTGGCAGGCGGTACTCAACCGCTGGATCTGGCGCCGGTCGTGGCCAATACCGCCAATGTCGTGCTGCTCAACACTCATGGCGGTTGTCTCTTCGAACGCGTCGGCCCTGGTGTGTACGAGGTCCATACCCTGTTCGAGCCCGATGGTCGGGGCGAAGCTGCCATCGAGGCGGTCAAGAGCGCCCTGCACTGGATGTTCACTCGCACCGATTGCGTGGAGCTCCAGACCAAGGTTCCGGACGGCAACAAGGGTGCTCTGGGTCTGGTGCGCGCCATTCACGGTACCAAGCAATTTCATCGGGCGAATGTCTGGCCCGCGCCGACAGGCATGGTTGGCGTCGGCTTCTATTGCCTGACCATCAGCGATTGGGCCGGCACTTGCGACGAGACGATGGAGGCCGGTCACTGGTTCCACGAGAAGCTAGAGGCGGCCAAGGTCGCTGCCGGCGCCGAAAGCCCCGTCCATGACGATGACGATGCCCATGACCGCTATGTCGGCGCCACGGTCGAGATGATGCTGAACGGCCAGAGCGACAAGGCCTTGTGGTTCTACAACCGCTGGGCCCGTTTCGCTGGCTATGCCCTGATCCAGCAGATCGCCGCCAATCCTCTCACAATCGATATCCAGGACGCCGTGCTGGCGGTCCTGCCCAATGACTTCGAGGTGCTGCTATGCCGATAGGTGCAACCATTGGAGCCGCCGTCATTGGTGGTGGCGCTGCCCTGGCCGGCGGGGCCATGCAAGCGAGCGCCGCGGAGAAGGCCGCCAGCACCCAGGCAGCGGCGGCAGACAATGCGCTGGCTCTTCAAACTCGCCAGTACGATGAGGGCGTTGCGAGGCAGCAGCCTTGGCTCGAATCTGGCATGCGGGCGAACGACGCCTTCATGGGCGAACTGGGGCTGAGCGATGCCGCACGAAACGGCACGTTCCAGTCCGGCTTCCGTGAAACGCCAGGTTATGCCTTTCAGGTAGCCGAGGGCGAAAAAGGCGTCACGCACAACATGGCCGCGCTCGGCATGAAAAACAGCGGCGCCAGTCTGAAGGCCCTGACGCGGTTCCGCCAGGGTTTGGCCGACCAGACCTATGGCGACTACATGAACCGCGTGGCCGGCGTCGCGGGCCAAGGCCAGGCCGTCACGCAGAACGTCAATGACATGGGCCAAACCTACGCCAACAACGCGGGGTCGCTGGGGACGGACAAGGCGGCGGCCACGGCCTCGGGCTATGTCGGCGGCGCGAACGCTTGGACTGGAGCCCTCGGCAATATCAGCAACACCGGCGGATTCGCACTCGGCATGATGTCCAATAACTTCGGCGCTGGCTTCCCTTGGCAGAGCCCGAACGCCCTGGGGTACAGGAATCCCAATGCGGCAGGGAACAGGCCGCTCACCCTCGGCTACAATCTCTAGGAGACCACCATGGCGCAGCAGCTGATGGCCTTGGGCCTGAACGACTTCAAAGGCAACGCCCTCGGCGCCTTCGCGCAGGGTCAGCAGCACGCCATGGATCAGAAGACCCAGCAGCTCGAACACGCCAAGCAGAACTTCGGCTATCTGGCTCAGATGGCGCATGACGCCCAAGGTGACCCGGCAGCTTGGGATGCGGGGCTGGACGCCATGGAAGCCTCAGGTTGGTCGCCCGACCAGCTGGCCCGTTTCCGAGGCCGTGCGGACCTCGCTCCGATCCTCGCCCGATCTGCCCTGACGGCCGAGCAGGAGCTATCGAACAATTTCAACCAGCAGCAGCTCGACATGTCCCGCCAGCGTCTGGCCTTCGACATGACACAGGCAGCGGCCGGGCCGAAGCCGACCTCGAACATGATCGAGTACGGCGCGGCACAGGAGCAGGGCTACGACGGCACGCTGGCCGACTGGATGAGCGAAGGCAGCTCCAGCGCTCCGACCTATGGCACAACGGTTCTTACGGGTCGCGATGCTGAGGGCAACGTGGTGCCACTGCAGGCGGGCAGTTCCGGCGGCATGGTTCAATCCCAGCTTCCCCCCGGCGTGTCATTCGACCCCGGCGCATTGAATGCCGAGCGCGCCGCCGGTAACGTCATCGGCAAGGGTGCCGGTCAGGCGGCAATCGACCTGCCCTCGGCCCAGGCAGAAGCGCAGCGCATCGCCATCCAGATTTCCGACCTTAAGTCGCATCCCGGTCTGGAAGAGATTTTCGGAAAGACCCTAGGTGTCATCCCCAATCAGTGGGGGCCGACGATGCCGGGATCCAACAAGGCCAACGCCATGGCTCGTATTGATCAGATGACCGGCAACGCGTTCCTCAACGGACGCCAGCTGCTCAAGGGCGGCGGCGCCATCACCGAAATGGAAAGCAATAAGGCCGAAGCCGCCTTCGCCCGCCTTTCGACGGCCCAGAGCAAGGACGAATTCATTGCCGGTCTAAACGATTTCCAGGCGGCGCTTGATGCCGGTATCGCCAAGCTGGCCGACCAGTCCGGTAACACGGGATTCTCTAGCGGTACGGTCTCCCCCGCCGGGCAACAGCCCATGGGCGATGACCCGTTGGGGATGTTCTGATGGCCCAACTGTCCCTCACCGAATTTCGGCAGAAGTATCCGCAGTACCAAGGCAAGTCCGACGAAGAGCTGGCCGGGGCCCTGCATCGCAAGTTTTATTCGACGGTTCCTCGGGAGGAATTCAATGCCCGCATAGGCCTTGTCGCTCCCGGCAACGTCTCCACCATGACGCCCGAATTCAACGACGCCTTGGCGGCCGGATCGGCCCGTAGCCAAGTGTTCGATGATTACCAGCCCCAGGTATATGCGCAGCCGACCGATGGCCTGCCGGTCCCTCGTCCTGGTGTGAACGGCCCCAGCCAGAATGTCGTGCAGACCGGCATGCTTGAGAATATCGGCGCTGGCATCGATAGCGGCGCGAACAAGGTTCTCGGCGCTCCCGTCGATCTGCCAGTTTGGGTCGGCAACAGCTTGGTCAACGCTGCGAACTCAGGCATCGAGATGACCGGCAACGGGCGCCCGATCCCGAACATTCCGAACGATCTGCCCGGCAGCTCGCAGGGCTGGGAACGGACGCAGGAAAGCCTAGGGTTCACGCCACCCAGCAAAGTCATCCCCGGTGACAGTGGCCAGGCCGTCGCCCGTGCCGCGGCCGAGGCAACAACCATGGCCGCCATTCCCGAAACTTTGGCCATCAAGGCGGGTCAGGTTATCCAGCAGGCGCCCCGTGCAGTGCAGGTTGGCATCGATACGATCGAGGCATTGTTCGGTCGGTCGAACAATGCCGGCGCCTTCGCCCGCAACATGTCGATTAACGCCGCCGCTGGTGGTGGTGCCCAGGCGGCCATGGAGGTCTCGCCAGACGAGTTGAAGCCCTTCACAGGCTTGGCTGGCGGCCTTACCGCCGCAACAGCAGCGTACGGGCTCACCAGGTTGCCAGAAGGCATCGCCAAGGCCGTTCAGGCGCTCGGTGAATATCTGGCGCCCCTTTCGGCGAAAGGTCAGGAGCGGGCCGCTGGCACGATCCTTCGCGATAGTGCGACCAGTCCCGGCAACGTCATCGACGCGATCGAGACGGCACCGGGCCAATTCGTCACGGATTCGCAGCCAACAACTTTCCAACAGACCGGCGATATGGGTCTCGGTGCCCTTGAGCGCAGCGTAGCGACCAAGAGCCCGGAAGTGTTCACCCAGCGTGCCGCCGATCAGAATGCTGCCCGCGTTGCCGCCGTCGAGGGCGTCCAGCCCACTGGCGCACCGGAAGAGGTGGTGACGTCGATCCGCACATTCATGGACGATATCGAGCGCCAGGCCGAACAGGCTGTCGCGGACGTCGCCAAGCAGAACGAAGGCTCCCTCGCCGCTCTCGGTGCCGAAGGGAATGCAGCCAATGCGTTCGCGCTCGGCAATGCCCGAGGGTCGGCGAACGCCCTCGGTATGGGCGCTGCACCAGAAGTTGCCGGCGGCCGCATGCGCGAAATGCTGGAGACGGCCAGGGCACAGGCAAAAGCCCAGGAGCGGGCCTTGTGGCAAGCCGTCGATCCCGATGGCAACCTGTCATTGTCGGCACAGAACACCAAGGCCGGCGCCACCCAGATCCGCAACGAAATGCCGACTTCGGCCAAACCCATGTCCGGGGAAGAGCAGGCGATTTTCGACGTGCTCGGTCAGTACGGTGACAACGTGCCGTTCTCCGAGCTGACAGCGCTGCAGTCTCGGCTCAAGGCCGAACTTCGCGCCGAACGCATTGCCAACGGCGAAAGCCCTGCCTATCGTCGCCTCTCGATGCTGAACGGCGCCATCCAGCAGGACATCGAGGCGGCAGTCATCGCCAAGGTCCAGCAAGATGCTCAGGCAGTTGCCGCCGGCACGATGGATGAGATGGATTCGATCGCGGCCAATGTGGCGCGACAGGTAGAGGCGTTCCTTGCAAAACGAGAAGCCCAGGTCGGGCAAATCGGTGGAACTGGGGCTGGCCAAATTGCCGGAGGCCGACCGACCGGCATTTCTGGCTCTCCTGGAACAGCAGTACCGAGCGGCGGGCGACCTGGAAATGCTCAGGGCAGTCCGCGACTACCGCAAGATGGTGCAGGAGCGCCAGTTGACCGAGCCGCCGTCGAGCGCCTGAACGCAGCACGATCGGCAACTAGGCGGCGCGTCGATACCTTCGACAATCCGACCTTGGCGCCGATCCGGAAGCGGCCGGCGACCAACGCACCATATTCCGACCCTGCCGCCACCGTGCCGAGCCGCATCTTCGTCCCCGGCCCGAAGGCCCCCGAAGCCATTCAGCGCTTCCGCGCCGCCGTTGGCGACGAGCAGGCCCTGCCGGTGTTGCGGGACTATGCGGTTGATCGCTTGCGTAAGGCTGCCCTGACCGACGATGGCATGCTGGATCCGAACAAGGCCATGACCTGGCTGCGCCAGCATCAGGAGGCAATGCGAGCTTTCCCCGAGCTTGAGACTGCCGTTCGTCAGGCCGTGCGCGATTCCGAAGAAACCGGAGCCGTTGCCATGGCCCAGCGGGAAGCCATAAAAGCCGCCGAAACCGAAGCAGAGCGCCGTATCGCCAGCACCGTCAAAGCCGCCAAGCAGCAAGTAGACGAGGCCCAGGCCGGTGTCCTTGGCCGGCTGATGGGCTTGAGCGACCCCGAAGACATAACGCGCACCATCGGCTCGATCTTCGGGCGCCAGGATGCCGTCAAAGGAATGCGGCTGCTGGTGAATACCATCGGCGACAATGCCAGCGCCAAGGAAGGGCTGCGCAAAGCCATCGCCGACCACATCGTCAAGAAGTTCGTCGGCGTCACGGAATCGGCAACCAGCGGCGTTGGCACCATCAAGGGCGCCCAGTTCCAGGACTTCGTCAAGCAGCAGCGCAAGGCTCTGGAGGTTGCCGGCTTCACCGAAGCCGAGCTCGGGCTCATGGACGATATCGCGGCCGATTTGCAGCGGTCCAACCGGTCCGTGTCGGCAGTCAAATTGCCAGGCGGGTCCAACACGGCGCAGGACACGAGCGGCAAGCTATCCATGCTGGTGCGCGCGGTTGTCGGCCAGTCCAAGACCCACGGCACGGGTGTGGCGGCTGGCATCCTGTTCGGGCCTTGGGTCGGTGTTCCGGTCTGGGTCGGCACTCAGCTGACTACGGCCCTGCGCCGCAACGGTATCGAGAATATTGACGGTCTTGTTCGCGACGCCCTGCTCAACCCGGCCCGAGCACGGGCACTGATGATCAAGGCCGCACCGAAGGAGGCCAAGGAACGGGCAATCGACCTTGCCCAGATGTACCGCCAGGCCGCCACAGTGACCTATGGCGCGGTGATGGGTGAACGGCCCCAGGCTCAGGAAAAGCCAGCGCCACCACCGCGGCTGAACGCTCTCGGTGCCCGCAACCCCATCAGCGGCGCTGCGCTTGGTAGCCAGCGTCTGCCGCAGGGAAACAGCCTGTCTTTTGAGGGGCAACAGCCCCGTGCGTTGGGTTCGCTGCATGGTCGCCCCGCCGGAAACGCCCTCGGTAAACCCGTGCCGGCGTGGATTGGCCGGATCCCGATGCAGCCGACAGGGCAAGTGGTACAGGGGGCCCTCTGATGCCGGTCCGTTGCACCGTTCTGATCGCCGCGGGTGTGAAGGTTGAGGCTGGCACGCGGCTGTGTCATGGCGCGGATGGTCCGGCTCGGCCTCAGCACGACCCTTTGGCGACGCAAGGTCCGTTCGCCGTAGTGGTGGCGGCTGAACCTATTGTTCCACCCGCTCCGGACGGCACGTATCGCGTAAAATGCGAGCTCATTCCCATGTCCGAGCGCGCTGTAACAACAGCAGGGAAACAGTGATGGTTAGCCGCCCATTTCCGAAAGGTGTTTCCGGCAATCCGCATGGCCGGCCAATAAGCTCAAAACACAAGCTGGGCGAAGATTTCATCGCCGCTCTGCTCGCTGACTTCATGGAGCACGGCAAGGCCGTGATAGCCCGAGTGCGTCAGGAAAAGCCGGACCAGTATCTCAAGGTCATCGCTTTGATCGTACCGAAGGATATCAATCTCAACGTCGATCCATACGGCGACATGACCGACGACGACCTGCTGGCAGCCCTTCGGATGCTCACCAAGGAGTTGGAGGCGTTGGGCATATCGTTCCATCCGACCGGGGAGGCGGTGAATTGACCAGCAGCACGGCTGACGTGCCGAGAGGCGGCGCCGAGTTCTCCCCCTGGCACCATGGTTTCAACAGCCCTGATGACCTGCGCCGGTTGCGTAAGTTGGCCGGCATGTCCCAGCGCGACCTATCCGGCATGACAGGGCTTCACCTCGATACGGTGAAATACTGGGAAGGCCAGAGCGGCAGACGGCTGGATGGTGTGGGCCCGGTGAAGATGCGCACAGCCTTGGAGACCACAGGCATTGTCGTTCCCCGGCCGGGTGAACCTGCCGTCACACTGCCGGCCCCACCACGCATGCCGTCTACGTGCGGCGCCAGGAACCGTCACGGCAGCGCCTGTCAGTGCAAACCCATGGCGGGCAAGCGGCGCTGTAAGTACCATGGGGGCATGTCCACCGGACCCAAAACCGCCGCGGGCCTGGAACGCATCCGGGCAGCCATGCGGGCCCGGTGGCATGGGGTACTATCTGCGGATGATTTAACCGGTGTCACCACGCGCGGGTGAGAACCTGACAAAACCTGACATCGTGCACACGATTGGTCTGTGCCTCATGGGGTTCTGCATTTGG
The DNA here is from genome assembly GCF_964244875.1 of uncultured Devosia sp. Lineage (NCBI taxonomy): Bacteria > Pseudomonadati > Pseudomonadota > Alphaproteobacteria > Hyphomicrobiales > Devosiaceae > Devosia > uncultured Devosia sp. Next base: position 13,142 of record NZ_CAXTKA010000004.1, on the reverse strand, counting down.
GGGCAAAATCGGACCAATACGCGCACGCGCGCGAGGCCGTAGTTTTTAGAAGCGCCACGCACGAAGGATTTTCTCTGACGCGAGGGAGTATTGACATCGGTTGCGGCATTGGATCCGACTGCCGCGACAGGGCACGGAGCGATGAATGAAAATCACAGCGGTACCGACATTCAAGCTCCTTTCCGAGTGTGCCCCCGGCGAACTCGTGCACCTGAGCTATGCCGATAAAGCGGCCCTTTGCATTGTCTCGGGAAAGCGCGACGGCGACAATCTCGTCATCGCAATCCTTGAGTCCCGTATTGGCAGACCCGCTTGGAGCTTCTGGCATGAGAAAACCAAGTGCCTAAGCTTTGGGTCAGACTGGGTGGTAGACCCGACAATTGGCGAGGATGCGACGCCTGACCGCTACATGGAAATGGTCAATGGCGCGCTGATCTTGCCCTACGCCAATTCCGGGTTGTCGCTGTATCTGATGCCTGATCAGGGTCCAGCGTACAATGGCGCCGGAGCACTCAGTTTTGTCGACTGGAGTTTCGGTCGGCCTGGCGAAGCGCTCGTAATTAAGAAATGGCGGCTTTGGAAGTCGGAGGAAGACCGCATGGCCATTGGGGCCACGCCCCTGTTCAGTTTCGAGGCCACTTAGATAGCCCTTGGGCAGCCTCCCTAAGTGTTGTCAGGGCCATGGCGTCCAGCCGAGCAGCTGGGCAAACATGTTGTAAAATAACAGCGCCACCGCGCCGCTGGCCGATAATAGCGTCAGGACGAGCATGACGAGCCAAATCTTGGTAAGGCGCGAAAGGCTCTCGCGCTGCTGAGAAAGTCGGAGCTCTTTTACGGCCCCCATTACCTCTAGCGCGGTCATATCAGACCGAAAGGCCTTCCCCACCTTCACCGACCAAAGCGCCATTCGGCTCATCTTGAAAATCTCGAAGCCGACGAACAACATCAGGGAGACTGAAAGGCAGATGGCAATGGCGGCGTTGCCTTGTGTGGTTATGTCTTCCCGAACGAACGCCCACAGTGAGAACGCACCTGCATAGCCGGCGAGAACGATCAGGTTTGTGTAAGCTGCGCGTCGCTCATAGCTGGCTGCGTTGATCTCCAGCATCATGCTCTGGCGCTGCTCGGCAAATTTCTCAAAGGCCGCCACGGACTTGGGATTTTGGAAGTCAACGTTGGGCCAGTCGGACATGGTCATATCTTCATATCCCCGTTAGCAGTGCGATGATTTCTTCTCGGTCTCGCCGCCGGATCGTGATGCATTCGTCCAAGGCCGCAATGATGCCTGGGCAGGCGCTGGCCGATATGGTCCCAACAATGCCGTGCCGCTCTAGGGCCTCATGCACGACATAGTCATCGAGCTCCAGGGGGTCGCCGCACTCAACGAAGCTATCGTGGTCCAGAAAGCCGTGTTCGGCCAATGCGACCGCGACGCGAGGGCGCCAATGGCCCTTGGAATTGATCCGGTAGAACCATCCGTTCGCTGGGTGGATGCACACCACCATTTTTGGTGCAGGCTTCCGCAGCGTGGCGTCGAATATGACAGTGACGTCGAGCGGGCGGATGGGCACAGCGAGTCACATTCGAACGAATGGCGCTGTTTCTTGCAGTTCCACTATCCTGTCGGCCTTGTCCTCGGTGTCCTCAAGCATGTCTTCGTACTTCATTATGCCGAGGTTCGCCGCCTGCCAGTCGGCACCGTGCGTAGCGGCCGTACGCGAGTTGAAATCGAGCCCGCGTGACTTTGCCAACCCTTCATGAAAACAAACCCAATCTGATGGTGAAAGTTCATCCTCGTCCAGATGGCCGTTGTCGGCCAAGCGAAGGCGATAGCCCTCCAACCGCCAGGGGAAACGATCCATCTGCAATTCGGCAAGCCATAGCGCTTCGCCCTTTGCCATCTCATAGATTTCAAGAGGCACCGGACCGAATTTCATTGCCTTATACGTGGCGCCGAATATTGGACGGCCGTAGCGATTGAGGTGCTCCTTGTCCGCAAAGTAGCAAGCTTTCAAGCCTGCATGCAGGTCAATGCCATCGCACTCCCGCACCATATAGTGCAGTGCGACAAGGGCTTTTGAAGCTGAAAAGCGGAAGCGTACGGGGGTCACGTCGTTGATTTTACCGTATCGGGCCTGTGGAATAGTAAACAGGCTAAACGCCTGCAACATGGCCCCGTCGAGTCTCGAAAGCAATAGCCTGGGATTTCACGACCTGTTGCGGGCGGCGCACTCCCCGTTGGCGGCTCGTCCATGCCGATCCACATCTAGGTATACCATGCAGCAAGAACCTAGCAGAAGGCCCGGTCGGGGTAGCGCGCCTCTATTACGAACCATTCACTTCCGCGCTTTTCTTGGATGAAGCTGACGAGGCAGCCTTCATTTTCGACAACTGCGCCAGGGGACATTGTGGCATTCGTGAAGACCGAATTACCAATAACCGTGCTGGTCGCTGAACCTGTTGCGGGTAGCACGATGGTTCCCCCGCCCCAATAGTACTGGGAAATGCGCCGGCCATCAGGTGCGTCGAACTGGTTTACAGGCCGGCCCCAGTCGATCATCAAATCTGTGGCGGTCTTGCCGACATATGGCCTCGTTGCCTGGGATGCCGTGCATCCAAGCAGAGCAAAGGCGAGGCTCACGACAATCACTAGACGCATAAATTCAAGCTAGCGTCAGACGGGCCGCTTCACAAGAGAACCATTTCGATGGCCAGGGGCGGCATTGACTGCCGGGCCACCCCAGACCGACCTTCTGCACGCCGAACGGAAATCAAAAGTTCCCGCGTGTCCCTTGCTACGATGTGTGAATAATGGGGTGTGCGCTCGATGAACCAGGGCGCGCGCACCGGCCGCGAAGCCGGCGGAGCCCAATCATGGACCCCGTGGCATATTCCGTGTCTGACGTTCTCAAACTGATCGGCATCAGCCGTACCAAGTTCTACGAGCTGGTCGGGACCGGCGAAATCAAGGTCCGTAAGATCGGCAACCGCACCATTATCCTGGCGCGCGATCTGAGCACCTTTCTCGAAAGCCTGCCGACCATCGGCGGCCGGGACGGCAAGTAATGTCCGAGCATCACTCCAGCCGCCGCGCCCGGGCGATGAAGAAGGACACCGGCCGCCAGCAGAAGCGCCGCGACCGCCTTAAGGAAAACGGCACCCCCACCACGCATGTGCTCAACCGCGCTATTGCCGAGGGCCTGTTCTACTATCTGGACGCCGAGCGGGCAAAAGGCGTGAAAATCGGCTTGGCCACTGTCTCGGTGGAAAAGGTGCTCGGTTACGCTGGGGAAGTGCTTACCCGAAAAACCAACGCTACCGATCGGTACAATCCCGAGGCCGTCGCTAGGCAGATCCGCGCTCGCATTGTCCGTAAGGGCGTATCGAAGTTTCGCATTCGCCCGACCTGGCGCACTTCCGACATTGAGGACGATGAGTAAGCAGTCGAAGGTGCCATGGATCACCCTTCGATCAGGAAGGACACGAAATCTGCCGTGAAGTTGTACCGGGGCACATCGTTGAAGGCGATGTCATGGATGGCTCCGGCGTGCTCCATGATGGTCATTACCGAGAGAAGGTAGTCGTGGTCCTCGTGGAAGTACTTGAAGAACGGTGTGGCGCCAGGATTGTATGTCACTCGCCTGGACAGGAGGATGAACTGACGCACCAGCGGTTCTCGGGTCAGGTCGTTGCGCATCTCGGCGATTAATTTCGGCGCCTTGAATTCCAGGTCCGGGAAGGGTGCTGCCCGACGTACCGCGTAACCGCGAGCTTCGAGCGCGGCCATATGCTCCGCTGTCTCCTTCCATTCCCGAAGCACCGAAACGGGAAAGCGAAGTTCGTCGTCATCGATTAGTTTTGCGTGGGTCTGGCAAAGCCATATCCCGTTCTGGATATCGCTACGGACCTCAGAGGTTAGGCTAGCATCGTATCTGGCGCCGCCGGGCGAAGCCGCTGAAATGTGAGCCGCGACCCCCACGTTGGTCACCCCATCTTCCGCATCAGGGCCAGAGGTCGGGCGTCGGCAGTCAGGGCATGAGCATCGCATGCCGACCCGTTTGGCGAGCCTGTCAGCTGTTGGCCGGCTAAAGTCATCTCGGCTCATGGCTTTGGCTTCGCCAGTCTGACGCCAGCACCGCCGCCATTTTCTGGAATGAACTGGATGCCGGCTGCCTCAAGGGACCGCTGAACGGCCGCAACATTTTCTGCCGAGCTTTTGCCGGGACCGATGGCAGCATTTTCCATCCGCTTCACGGTGGTCAGCGATAGGCCAGAGCGAGCCACCAAGTCTCCCTGCGACCATTCAACGAGCGCCCTGGCAGCACGAATTTGTGCGGCGTCAATCATTCGACTTTTCTCCGGCTATGAACCCAAGCGGCAGCGCTGTGAAACTTTATGGGCTTTGGATGACACAAAAAGGTTGACGTGGTGGGTTGTGTAAGCCATAAAGGGTTATAGACGAAACAAAACGAGCCGGGAATAGCCCAAATGTACAATCGCTCCAAAATACTCCGCACGGCTTGGACCGACTATCGGCGCGATGAATTCAGGGGGTGGGGCGTCCGGCGCGGCGAACCTTTCAATCCTAAACACTTCGCCTTCTGCCTCCGCATGGCGTGGGCCGTGGCCAAGGAGCTAGCCGCCAAGTCCGCGATGCCCAAGCCAGCCGTGGCCCCCATCAAGGCGCTAGCCCCCACCGCTGCCGTCCGCGTCGAAGAAATCCGCGGCGCCATTCTCGACCTTGAAATGGGCGATTTCATCGACTGGCGACGCCACGGCGCTCTGCATGCCGAACTCGCCTCCCTGGCCGCATAAGGAGCTTCACCATGACGTTTGCCGAAGACCTCGCCGCAGCTCATGCCCAAGCCGCGCTCCGCTTCTCCCTCATCGCCAGCGTCATCGCGGAGCGGGACGCGACGGCCACCGAGCAGAGCGCCTACGACCATGCCGCAGAGGCGATGCGGGCCGCGCTGCAGGCGCTGCTCGATCATGTGCCGGCCACGACCTACGAACTCAACTTCAAAGCTCGCTACCTGCTCTCCCGCATAGCCCTGGGCGATCTGTATTTCGACCCGGAATACGCGCCGGCCCTTCTCCAGTCCATTGCACGATTTCACCCCGAGCGGGCACACGCCTGAAAGGAATGACCATGACCAACAAGCACAACATTACCCGCCGCGCGTTGCTGGCCGGCGCGGGCGCCACGGTGTCGAGCGCAGCCCTGTCGGCAGCGGCAGTCTCTGTGCTTCCAACGATGGCGCTGGAAGCTCAGGCTACCGTGATGACCGACCTCGTGACGGCGCACCGCTCTGCCTATGACGCGATGAGCCTGCTCGCCGCCGAGTATGAGGCGCTCAGCGAGCTTAACCCGAGGCCCAAGGTTGAGGTCGTGACTGGGGTTGACCATTACACAAAGGAGCCCTGTCGGTGGGTGCACACCGAAGCTCAGGTCGATCAGGAGGCTGAGCTTCGGCGCGGCTGGGCGTTCCCCAACGACAAGGTAGCCGAGCGCCTCAATGCGTGGTCTGCAAAGAAGAAGGCCGAACTCGCTGTCATCCGAGACGAGCGGGACCGCATAGCCCAGGCTTGCGGGCTGGACGCCCTCTATGAACGCCTGTCGGCGGCGGAGGACGCGGAATTCGACGCTCTGAAAGCCTTCATGACCGCAATCCCCACGACGTTGGCCGATGTCAGGATCAAGGCCGGCTATCTGGCTGACATGAATGCCCGCGATTCGGGCGTTGTTGAAGGCTGGATCGATGAGCTTATCCAGTCGCTGGCGGTGGCGTGATGAACGCTCCGTTTCTTCGCCCTGCGGGATGCCCTCTAGGCGTGGATCCCCGCGAATGGCGCCAGGCCCTTTCCGAGCGCATTGAGCGTCAAGCCGCTGTCCTCTCCGCCCTGATCGAAGCCCTCGACGTTATGGAGGGCGATGCTGACCTTGAGCCATGCCTTGGGGCTCCCGAGGCGCAAACCGGTCGTGGCTTCTGGGGCGCCGAACGCACCGAAGAAGGTAGCCAACTGTATTGGGCAGAGGGCTCCGACGCCGATGTCGAGGAAGAGAACGAACACGGCGGCGACGTGCAAGACGAGCCGCACGATTACATGGACGAAGGCAACGGGGACTATTGTTTAGCCGACGAAATGCCCGACCGTGGCGGCATGTCCGACGATCAAAAGGATGCCGCTTTGGAGGAAAGCGAACGCCTTATCGCCCAGGCCCGCGCCATGCTCCCGCCACCAACAATTCTCAGCTTTCCCGGAGGCCGATACTCATGAGCCCCATTCTGGTGCCTACCCTGGCCGAGCTCGGTATCGAGCTAGGCAAGGCCATCGCCGTCGAGAATGCCGCCCATGCTCGCTGGCTCCCGCTCTACGAAGCCGGCAAGGCAATGGCGAACTCTCCCGAAGATGACGCCTGCCAAGCGGCCTATGACGCCATCTCCGACCTCACCGACCAGATTGCCGCTATCCCGGCCGTGAGCCTTACCGACCTTCGGGTGAAGGCCATGGCGATGGATTGGCATAACCGGACCATCGAAAAGCCCGACGATTTCTGGACCAGCTTGGGCGCCCAGATTGTCGCCGGGCTGCTGGACCAGCGAGTGGGTTAGCCCGCTCCATCCGAAATCCTCATCAACCAGTATCGAGTAAACCGATGACCGTTTCCCTTGAAAGTCACCCCGACATGCCGCTGACCGGCGCCGCCCCTATCGACATCATGGCGCTGAATCAGAAAACCTGCAGATGGCCTGTTCGCGAAAACCCATGGAGTGATGCCGGTCCATGGCTGTACTGCGGCCACGATGTGACGCACGGAGTCTATTGCCGGAAGCATGGGGCGTTGGCGTATCGCGAGTCCGGCCTCGGCGCTTCGTCCGCGACGCCTAAAGCCGCCACTTAAACCGCCCAGCCCACCGTGATGTCATCACCCCACCACCCCCTCGAACACTCCCGTTACCTCATCAGATGACATCACGCCAATGGCCGCCGGGGCTGGCTGACACCTATTCCTCGTGCCAGTTGACGTTCGGTGCGCGAGCCGGCGCCGGACAGTAGCGCAATGGGCGCCACATCCAATTTGTCAGCCTACCGTGATCGGATAGGGGCTCCACCCTCAGGGTTTCACGATATAGCCGCAACATGGCGTGCGATCGGCGATCAAATAGAACTTGTCGGTCTACCAGGTCCGACCCCACCGCGTGTTCGAATTCAAGAGGGAATGCCTTTAGTAACAAGACAGAAGCCCGGCGCCCGAACTCGACTTCCAGATAGTCCCCCAAGCGACGAAGGCCCTTTCGTCCGGTATCGCGGCGGCTGTCTATGGCCAGCCTGCTGAAAATGACGACATTGCCGTACTGCGGGGGCCATTGGTGCCACTCCCAAAATGCTCCCAGCAGCTCCGCTGCATCGGTGTCTTCTTGGCTCAGGCCGTCCGCGGTTTCCCAGAATGCCTCGGGGGAACAAAATCCCGGCAGCGACCACTCCCGCAGCTTTGCTGTTCCGATCAAGGCGCCTTCATATGTGATCGAAATGGTAAGATGGCGGAGTTTCATCTCCTCGCCTTCGGACGCGTCAAAGTACCGCTCGCGATAACTATGAAAATCGTACCCGGCTATGTGCACAATGCGCGCCGGCCGTCTGCTTGACGGCTGATCTGAAGGTGAAAGCATCGACTCCACCACGTCGCGGCGCACCAAGAACTTCTCCCACTGATCGTCATCATGCCGCATGGGTCACGTCCTTCTCCGGGCGCCTACGATGTCAGGGTGCATTGCCAGTTTGGGCCGCGGGCATTGTTGGTGGCTCTTGCTGATGCCGGCACAGCCCAGTCCCACCCACCGGCGCCTGTTCAAAGTCGCTCGCGACCAATCCAGCTAAAGCCTAAAGCCTAAAACCTTGCCGGGTAGTCGGTCCGCGCTTGAGGCTCGAGATTTTCTAGCATCACTTGCTCGCGCAGCAGCCTTCCACCTCGGTAGGTCCGAGTATAGCGGAGGAACGCCTTCACTGGCTTGAGCAGAAGCTGCTCCTTGAAGGCGTTGTCAGCCACATACTTCGAAACCAAGTCGTCCGTTGCCGCACCCTTGACGATTTCGTCCTGGCCCTCCACCTCCAGCTCGAACTCGTGGGAATCGGGAAGTACTCCAAGGAGAGTGCCGTTCAGCGTTACGCTTTCCTCCTGCACATCCACTGTGGTGAACCTCTCCGATAGTCGAGCCACGTCCTCCAAACCCAAAGCCAGCTTCTGGTCGTCACCAACTATCTTGGCCGTGGCGCCGGCATCTTTGAGAACCTTGGCAAACTTCTGAACTGCACTCACCAGGCGAGGCGGCGCGGCGTCGATGGCCGAATTGAACTCATCGAGGGAAGGCGTGTTGAGCGATGCCAGGAACGCGGTGGCGTTCTCCACGGCTATCTTGAGAGGCGTGTTGAACAGGTCGGACTGGGGAGGCGATATCTCTTCCAAGATAAAGCCCATCGAGCCGCGCACGATGTCGCGGATGTACAGCTTCGAGCGCTTGGCGCCCTTGATTTTGCCTTTCGCGGCCACGGCCTCGTCAGCCAGCGTGGCAAGTGAAGCCGCAACAATCTTCTGGTACGTGCCCAGTGCATCAGTGGAGAAATCGAGCCTGATATCGCCTTGGCCAATCACAGGCAGACCGTCGAAGATTACCGCAACGCTGGCGCTGGTGGCGCTGCTGACCCGAAGGTCGGTAATCTGCTGACTGATCTCGTTCAATCGCTGCTCCCACATGAGGCGTGCCGTGCCCCATGGGCTATCCGGCAGGCTCTCTAGCTGGCGCTGAGCGAAAGCCTTGTCAGCTTCGAGGGCCTCGATGGACAACAAGTTCGGCATCATCCCTCTCCCAACATAGTGAGAGCTGCGGCATCCTGCACCGGGTCGAGCACCAACGCTACGAACCCCTTCCACGCGAACGTGTCTCGCTGGTGGGAAAATAGGCTGTGCCAGTACATCACGTTTTTAAGCAGGCCCAGAAGCGGAAAATCCTCCACAAGTATAGCGTATGTGTCGAGTTCGAAGCGGGCCTTGTTTTTGGGCTGATTCTGCACTTCCTCCGCCCAGAATTGAAAGCCACCCTGTTGCCATAAGGGGGGATTTTGGACGTATTGCGACGGCACATTAAGCAGGGAGAAAACGTCGATGTCCCCCGGTTCTTTGCCTCTGGCCTCAACATCTTCAACGAAGCTGCCGTCTATGAACTGTAGGCCCGATTGGTAGCCGCCGCCGGCAAGAATGGTGCGATAGGCAATGAGATTCCGAAGCAGTGACTTCCTTCGTGGTGTTGTGCCGAAGCCCTGAACCAGTTCCTGCATGGATATAACGTACGGGGACCGGTCTTGATCCGTGGGGCTGGCGCCAGCGACCGGCGGCAGCAAGCCGTTCCCGCTAAAACTAGGTAAAGGCATCGATCCCCCACAAGATGCGCCCACAGCATCGCGTCAGAGATGTAAAATTTCCATTAGGGCCGCCCGGCAACGTGGTCTCGGCTCTATTGCCGCCCACCCTCTACCGAGCGAAACCGCTCCTGCGCAAGATGCAGGCGCCCAGGCCGAAGGCGATTACCGTTTGGCTTTGCGGCCACGGTCCATCGCTTTCTCAAGATGCCTCAACGCATCTTCAGAGGTGACACCGCGCAGCTTCACGAGGTCGTCGTACGATCCCACCGGCAGCCTGGGCGTATTTGGCTTGACTGACGGCGCTGGGGTCGCCCGCCAGATTTCGAGCAGGGCATCCAGATCCTCGCGCGTCAGAAAGATGCGATTGCCGACAATGCGGCAACATCCGTGGCGCCGCGCATCTGATCGAACCCGACGCTCCGACACGCCGAAATGCTGCGCCACCTGAGCGGGCGAAAAGTGTTCTGGAAGGGGGAGGCCATCGGCCGAATTGGCGCTGTCCAAGCCCCTAGCCCTCGATCAAAGTGGGGATGGAAGTGGGGACGGTCAAAAACCCAAGATTTTTATCAAAGCATACCAAGAGCTTAGTGGATCGGAATGGTGGAGCTGAGCGGGATCGAACCGCTGACCTCGTCATTGCGAACGACGCGCTCTCCCAACTGAGCTACAGCCCCGTTCCGACAGGGCGTGGTATGAACAATAAAAGCTGCAAGGGCAAGGGGGATAACGGCCCCGGCGCACCCGAGGGCGTCACACCAGCTTGTGCGCGATCAGGCTCTTGCCGGTGGCGATGGCGGCTTCGGTGACGCCGATCAGGGGGCGGCCGAGACGCTGGGGGCCGCGGCTGCCGTCCACGTATTTGGGCTTGCCCAGCTCGATCAGATTGTCGCGGATATCGCGATCGAACAGCGAAACGAGACGCACGACCCAATCGGGAATATCCCGTTTGGGAATGCGCCGGTCGGGAAAGGCGGGCCGGAGGCGCCGGCCGAGTTCGCTCATGTAAAGGGTTTCCACTGCGGCAATGCAGCGCTCGCCGGCGGCGGCGGGATTGGTCATGGCATCGAGGTGAAGCGCGGCGACATCGCGCACATCGACAATGGCGAAGGACAGGCGCGGCGCGGCGGGCAACTTGCCATCGAGCAGGCGCTTGACCAGGATCGAGGAGGTGCCCTCGTCATCGTCGAGCAGCGGCCCGAGGATGGCGGCGGGATTGACGACGGCCAGGGCATCGTGGCGGCCGGCGGCATCGACCAGGCGCCAGGCCTCGCGTTCGGCCAGGGTCTTGGAGCGGGGATAGGCGGCGGTGTGGGGACTGTCGATATCGGTCCAGTCGGTCTCGGTCAGCGGACGGGGATAGCTGGTATGGCCATATTGGATAGCGGCGATGGAGGAGGTCAGGACGATGCGCTCGACGCCGGCGGACAGGGCGGCGGTCACGGCGCGGCGCGTGCCCTCGACGGCGGGGCGGATGAGGTCGTCGGGATTTTTGGGGGTGCGGATGAAGAAGGGCGAGGCGGTATGCTGGAGGAACCGGATGCCGTCCATGGCCTGCGCCCAGCCGGCATCATCCAGCAGGTCGAGGGCGACGAAGTGCAGGCGATCGGTGTCGGCGCCGGCGCGGGCCAGCGTGGCGCGCACCTTGTCGGCCTTGTCGAGATTGCGCACACTGCCGCGAACGGTGTAGCCAGCGTTAAGCAGTTGCAGGGCGACATGGCCGCCGAGAAAGCCGGAAATGCCGGTGAGCAGGACGAGATCGGACATGGTGCTTCTCCGTTAACTGAACGATAGATATGATATTCGTTCAAAAAGTTCAATAACAGGATTGATAGTGACCGAGACTGGGCTGGACAAGGTGGCGGAGAGGCGGCGGCGTATCCTGGATGCGGCGCTGTTCCTGGTGTTGCGCCAGGGCTTTCGCGGCACCACCATGGAGGCGGTGGCGCGCGAGGCGCGGATCGCCAAGGCGACGCTTTATGCGCAATTCGCCGACAAGGACGCGATCTATACCGGCATTGTCGACGAGATGATCGGCGACATGCTGGCGGCCTACGATAGCGGCATGGCCGGGCCGGGGGATATCGTGGAGCGGGTCGGCGTGGCGCTGGTTGGCAAATACGGGACGATCGCGCGCTTGCTGGATGGTTCGCCCCATGCCGCCGAGCTTTATGCCGAACACAACCGGGCGGCGGGGCGGTTCCGGGCGATCGACCACAAGGTGCAAACCGAGGTGGCGGCAGCGCTGAGCGCGGCGGGGGCGGCGGACGGGCCCGGCCTGGCGCGGCTGGTGCTGGCGGCGAGCTATGGGGTTGCGTCCAAGCTGGGCAGCGAGGCCGAGATCGGCGCGGCGATCAAGCTGGTGTGCAGACGGCTGATCGGTCCGGAGTTGCCCTGAGTTTCAGGCTGGCCTCCCATGACTGTGCCGGCATTCAGACAGTCGCCCAGCCGCCCGAGCGTTCGCTGGCCACCACGGCGTCGAGCACGCGCATGCTGGCGATGGCGTCATCGATACCCCAGGGCAATGGGCGTTCGCCCAGGATGGCCAGGGCGAAGGCTTCGGCCTGTTCGGTATATTGATCGCAGGCAGGCAGGATTTCGCGGCGCGACAACGAGCCGTCCATGGAGCCGCCGGCATCGATGGTGATGGCCGTGGGCTCGTCGGCGGGAGCGTTGAAGGGAATGATGATCTCGAGCTTGGCCCTGGTGCCGAGCACCTGGACGCGCTGGTGCGGCGCGGCCTGGGTGGAGCAGATGAAGCTGAGCTGGCGGCCGGCGCCGAAATCGGCGAGGACGCTGGCGAGGCGATCGGTGCCAAAATCGGGATCACGCTCGACGAGGGACACGACGCGGCGGGGTTCGGCACCGAAGAGGAAGCGGGCGGCAGTGATGGGGTAGCAGCCGATATCCATGATGCCGCCGCCCCCGATATCGGCCTGGTTGCGCACATTGGCGGGGTCATTGTTGAAGTAGCAGAAGACCGCATTGATGGCGCGCACGTCGCCCAGTTCGCCCGAAACGATGATGTCGCGGGCGCGCAGCCATTGGGGATGGAAGCGCACCATGAAGGCTTCGAGCACGATGATGCCCGCGGGAACCTGGCGCAGCGCTTCGGCATCGGCGGCAGTGAGCGCGATCGGCTTTTCGCACAGGACGTGCTTGCCGGCGCGGGCGGCGGCCAGCGTCATCGGCACATGCAGGTGGTTGGGCAGGGGATTGTAGATGGCATCGATCTCGGGATCGGCGAACAGGTCCTCATAGGAGCCATAGGCCTTGGGGATGCCGAGCTGGGTGGCGGCGGCGCGCGCCCGGTCCAGATCGCGCGAGGCGATGGCGACGACCTCGGAATGGGGCGATTTCATGATTGCGGGCGTGACCTTGGCCATGCCGATATTGGCGGTGGATAGAATGCCCCAGCGGATCTTGGTCATCGGTGCCTCGTTGTTGGCGAGCAGATTTAGCGGGTGGGGCGGTGATTGGCTAGACGGGAGCGTGGACGTGCCGACGCGCCGCGCGGTTGTGCCGGGCGGTTGGATGGCAGTCAAACGGCATGCGGCGAGACGTGCCTCATGGGTTTGGTTTAGAGTGCGAGACAGCGTCTCGCCGCATGCGACGGGATTTTACACGTGCGCATCGAGCAGCCGCCCTTTCGGGTTGGATTGCTCCGTCTCGCCTGCCTGGGACAGTGCGTCCGATGCAGGTCGAGCCGTCATCCGGCTGGTTGT